>JAYVWK010000505.1:0-2550 GCA_043786185.1 Burkholderiales bacterium | reverse complement strand
AGGGTCTGGGCAGCGCGGATGGTGTTGACCGCTTCGATGCCCGATACATGGACGATCAGCACCGGCGTGTCGATCAGGCGCGACATGGCTATGATGCGGTTGGTTGCCTCACTCTCGGCCAATGGGTCGTGGCTGACGGCATGGAACTTCGGTGCGCCGTGTCCGCGCGCCAGGAGTCGCTGGGCGATCCACTTGATCATGTCGTTGTTCTCGGCATGCACCATGACCAGCGCACCATGGGTCGCGGCGCTGTCGAGCACGTCGAGCATCTGGAAATCGTCCAGCTTCAGTTTGTCGTAGGTCATGTAGACCTTGAACGAGGTGTAGCCCTGCGCAATCAGGGCCGGCAGATCGACGGTCAACGCCTGTTCGGTAGGGTCTGAAACAATCAGGTGAAATCCATAGTCGATCACGGCTTTCGGGCCGGCGCAGGTGTGGTAGTCGGCGACCACCTGCGGCAAGGCCATGCCGCGATGCTGGGCGGCGAAGGGGATGATGGTGGTGGTGCCCCCAAATGCCGCAGACACCGTCGCGGAATAAAAGTCGTCGGCGGTCATGACACCGCTGCCGGACAACTGCTCGACATGGCAGTGGCTGTCGATGCCGCCGGGAAGAACCAGTCTGCCACCGGCGTCGAGGTCATTCGTGCCGGCGTCAAGGTGTGCGGCGATGGCGGCGATGCGACCGTCGGACACGCCGATATCGGCCATGAACGTGCTGTCGGCAGTAGCAATGGTGCCGTTGCGTATGGTCAGGTCGAATAAGCTCAAGGTGGTCGCTCGCGACAATGGAGAATCAATCGTGGGTTGGCTCGGTAGCGCACCTGCGAACACGAGATCGCAGTGGGCTAAACTCGCATTTTATTCCGGTTCAACCTTTCAGTGATCGCGAACACCGCCATGACAAAAAGACTCGACTCCGCAGCCCAGGGCATGTATGTGATTTCGGCGACACCCTTCACCCCGGAGGGTGCGCTCGATCTCGATTCCACCGCCAGCTTGATGGACTTCTACCTGAAGTGCGGTGTCACCGGCATGACCATTCTGGGCATCATGGGCGAGGCGCCCAAGCTGGCCGGTGACGAGAGCATGAGCTTCGTCAAAGCCTGCCTGGCGCGCTTCAAGCTGCCGGTCATCGTCGGCGCCAGCGCCGCCGGCCTCGACAACCTGTTCAGTTTTTCGAAAAAAGTGATGGACGCCGGCGCCGCCGGTGTCATGGTCGCCCCCATCGCCGGCCTCAAGACCGATGAGCAGATCTACGCTTATTTCGAACAGGTGGCCAATGGTCTCAAGGGATTGCCGTGGGTACTGCAGGACTACCCGATGATCACCACCGTGACCATGTCGCCGGCGCTGATCATCAGGATGATCGCCGACTTTCCCGATATGGTGATGGTCAAGCACGAGGACTGGCCGGGCAACAACAAGGTGACGAAAATGCGTGAAGCCGAGAAAGAGGGCGCTCGCCGGGTTTCGATCCTGATCGGCAATGGTGGTGCGCATTACTCGCAACTGCTGGAGCGTGGTGTGGATGGCGCGATGACCGGTTTCGCCTATCCCGACCTGCTGGTCAAGACTTACGATCTGTTCAAAGCCGGCAAGCTCGATTCCGCCAGCGACGTATTCGATGCCTGCCTGCCCTTGATCGTCCAGGAATTGCAGCCCGGGCTGGGTCTCGCGGTACGCAAATACGCGCTGATGCAGCGTGGTGCGATCAAATCCGACCGCTTGCGCGCACCGGGACCGAAGTTGAACGATCTGGATCGCGCCGAAATCGGCTATTTGATGCAACGTCTCGAAGCCAGGGTCAAGAGCCTTGGCTAGCGGCGACGCAGTCGAAAACAAAAAGCAAATCAAGGAGACCCCGCATGAGATCGCTCAAGTCAGCTTTTACAGTATTGGCAATGTTGGCAATGTGTTCTTCTGCAAGCCAGGCGCAACCGGCCTATCCAACCCAGCCACTGAAAATCGTGGTGCCGTTCGCACCGGGCGGCGGATCGGACTTTATCGCACGCTTCATCGCAGACAAACTGACCAAGTCTCTTGGCCAGCCGGTGTTGGTGGACAACCGGCCTGGCGCGGGCGGCCTTCTGGGCATCGAACTGGGCGTCAAGGCGCCGCCCGATGGCTATACCTTCATTCTGGTGGCTTCGAGCTATGCGGTCAATCCAAGCATTTTCAAACTGAAGTTCGATCCGATCGCCGACATCACACCGGTGATCCAGATTTCGCAGGGGCCTATGGTGCTGCTGGTCAACCCAAGCCTCAAGATCAAGACGGTTGCGGAATTGCTGGAACGTGCCAAGGCTAAACCCGGTGACATCACCTTTGCCTCAGCCGGGCTGGGCAGTGTCACGCACATGGCCGGTGAATACTTCGCCAGCATGGCCAAGGTGAAAATGACGCATGTGCCGTACAAGGGTACTTCACCTGCCCTGACCGACACCATCGCCGGGCAAACCAATGTGTTCTTCTCCAGCCCGGCATCGGCGCTTTCGCATGTGGAAAGCGGCAAGCTGGTGGCACTTGGAGTAACCACCCTGAAGCGCGC
>JAYVWK010000504.1:0-9791 GCA_043786185.1 Burkholderiales bacterium | reverse complement strand
GCCCGCATCCGGCATGGCCCTGCGCTGTGTTGCCGCGCCATGGATCAAACGGCCGGCGGCTTGCGGCTGCCCTCGATGACCGGGTAATCCGGACGACCTGTCTGGGCCCAGGAGACGATGTTTTGTACCGCCTTGCGCCGCAGTTCACGTTCGGCCGCAACCGTGTAGTAGGCGGCATGTGGCGACAGGATCACGTTCCTAGCTGCGAGCAGGGGCGAGTCACGCGACACCGGCTCCTGCGGCAGCACATCCAACCCGATGCCGTCGAAACGCTGCAGCCGGGCAGCCAGCGCATCGATATCGATCACCGCGCCGCGCGAGGTGTTGACCAGAGTCGATCCCGGTTTCATCAGGTCGAGCAGGCGCGCCCCCACCATGCCGCGCGTATGCTCATTGAGCGGTGTATGCAGGGAAATCACGTCGGCTTCGCGAAACAGGTTTTCCAGCGTCGCCGGCTCCACATAGGGGGCGAAATCGCCGTCAATCCGGTACGGGTCGTGGGCCAGCACGCGGCCAAACATGGTGTGTGCGAAATAGGCGAAGCGGCTGCCGATGCGCCCGTAGCCCAACACGCCGACGCTCATGTCGGCCAGCCGGCGGGTGCTGCCGGTGGCGTGCGCATCCCACACGCCTGAACGAATGTCGGCGTCGTACTGCGGCAGGTGGCGCAGCAAGGAAAGTGCCATCGCCAACGCATGCAGGGCCACCTCGGAAGACCCATAGTCGGGCGAGTTGGCCACCCACACGCCGTGCTGTGCCGCATCCGCGGTGTTGATGGTGTCGAAACCGGCGCCGAGTCGGCTGCAAATGCCGATCTGCGGGCGCGCCGCGAAGACTCGGGCATCCACCGGCGCGAAGGTGATCAGCAGGGCATGGCAGTCGGCCGACTCGCCAATCACCTCGTCGACACTGGCACACTGGGTAACCTTCATCTGGATGCCGGCGGCGGCGAACAGCGAGCGCTCGAATTCGACATCCGGAAAGTTATGGTCGGTAAATAGGACTTTCATGCAGTTCCCCCAAGCGCTTCGGACATGCGCTTGAGAGTAACCGATTTACACACTGTTTCAAATGATGCCCCCCTGTAACGCATGAGTGGCGCGTTGCTTCCTGCAAGCGGCTAAACTTCAACCCTACCGGGACGTACATCGCATGAACCAGCAAAAACGCAAGATCCTGATTGTTGACGACGACGCGCGCCTGCGTGAGCTTTTGCTGCGCTACCTCGGCGAACAGGGCTTCGCAGCCCAGGCCGCCCCCAACGGCCAGTTCATGGACAAGCTCATCAATCGCGAGTTGTTCGACCTGATCGTGCTCGACCTGATGATGCCGCAGGAAGACGGCCTGTCGATCTGCCGGCGCCTGCGTGCGGGCGGCGTGAAAACGCCGATCATCATGCTCACCGCCAAGGGGGAGGAAGTCGACCGCATCGTCGGCCTCGAAATGGGTGCCGACGATTACCTGCCCAAGCCCTTCAATCCGCGCGAACTGGTGGCGCGCATCAACGCCGTGCTGCGCCGGGTACAGGAAGGTGGCCCGCCGGCGGCGCCGGCGGCCGAGGCCGAAACCGTGGTGTTCGGTCCCTATGCGCTCAATCTGGCAACCCGCAGCATGACCCGCGATGACAAGCCGGTCGCGCTTACCTCCGGCGAATTCTCGGTACTCAAGGTGCTGGTGCGCCATCCGAGCAAGCCCTTGTCGCGCGACAAACTGATGGAAATGGCGCGCGGCCGCGAATACGACGTGTTCGATCGCGCCATCGACGTGCAGATTTCACGCCTGCGCAAACTGATCGAAGCCGATCCGGCCAACCCGCGCTACATCCAGACGGTATGGGGCTTTGGCTACGTATTCGTGCCGGATTGACGGTGGCGGCAAGAGCCACGCAGGTCTGACAGCGCATGCGCGTGATTCCGCAGAGCTTGTTGTGGCGCACCTTTTTCACCATCGCCCTGCTGCTGGTGGTTTCGGTGCTGGCCTGGATCCAGATCTTCCGCATCTACGAGCGCGAGCCGCGCGGCCAGCAGATCGCGCAGCAGGTGGCGGCAATCGTCAACCTGACACGCGCGGCACTGGTCAGTTCCCGGCCTGAAGCACGGGTATATCTGATGCGCGAGATTTCGATCTCGGAGCGCATTGAAATCTATCCGGTCGAACCCGACGAAAAACTGGAGAGTGCGCCTGAGGGCAGCGGCATTCGCCGCGTTGAACCGCTGATCCGCGACAAAACCGGGCCGCAAACCCGCTTCGCGCAGAGACGCAATGGCGTCGATGGCCTGTGGGTCAGTTTTCGCATCGACGAAGATGAATACTGGGTACGCCTGCGGCGCGATCGCATGCAACCACCGGTGCCATGGCAGTGGTTTGGCTGGGGTCTCCTGGCAGTGGTGCTGGCGCTGGTCGGCGCCTATGTGATGGTGCGCCGGATCAACCGGCCGTTGCGCGCACTGGCCCAGGCCACACAGGCCGTCGGGCGCGGCATGGCACCTTCTCTATTGCCTGAAGAAGGCGCCAGCGAAATCGCCGAGGTGAGCCGTGCATTCAATCAGATGGCACGCGATCTCAAGGTCCAGGAGCAGAATCGGGCACTGATTCTGGCCGGAATTTCCCACGACCTGCGCACCCCTCTCTCACGCTTGCGGCTGGGGGTCGAGATGGCGTCGGACGACAGCCTGCACGACGGCATGGTCAGTGATATCGAACAAATGGACCAGGTGATCGGCCAGTTTCTCGATTTCGCCAGGAGCGGCCAGGACGAAGCGGTAGCACCTGCCGAAATCGACCTGGTGACCCTTGGCGAACAGCTTGTCCGGGAATACGCGGCGCAGGGCCGGCAACTCGCGTTGACTGGCGCCAGCACCCACTTGAAGGTATCGGCACGCCCCGCCGCACTCAGGCGCGCCCTGGTGAACCTGATCGAGAACGCCTTCAAGTACAGCGGCGCGGCGCCGCAGGCCAGCATCGCCCTTGGCACCAGCGAGCAACTCGCCATCATCGAGGTTAAGGACCGCGGTCCCGGCATCCCGCCTGCCGATGTCGAACGGCTGAAGCAGCCATTCACCCGACTCGATGATGCGCGCGGCTCAGCCGACGGCACCACCGACAGCGCACAGGGAGGCTCCGGCCTTGGACTGGCGATCGTGGACCGTGTGGCGCGGCAGCACGGTGGCTCGCTCGAGTTGCTGCCACGCGCAGGCGGCGGACTGTGCGCACGCCTCAGCCTGCCACGCTTGCCTTGAACCCAAGCGCGGCCGCCGCGCCGGCGAGCACCACAGGGCCTCAGGCCGCTTCCAGCAGCGCCACCGCCTCGGCCGCGATGCCTTCACCACGCCCGGTGAACCCCAGGCGCTCGGTGGTTTTGGCTTTCACGTTGACACAGGTCACGCCGACGGCGCAATCGGCTGCGATATTGGCGGCCATGGCGGCGACATGCGGCGCCATTCTTGGCGCCTGCGCGATGATGGTGCAATCGATGTTGACCGGCGCATAACCGGCGGCGCGCACCCGTTTGACCGCCTCGCGCAGCAACATGCGTGAATCGGCACCGTGAAACTGCGGGTCGGTGTCCGGAAAATGGCGGCCGATGTCGCCCAGACCTGCGGCACCCAGCAAGGCGTCGGTGATCGCATGCAGCAGCACGTCGGCGTCGGAATGGCCCAACAGGCCACGGTCGGAGGCAATGGTGACCCCGCCAATGATCAGGGGCCGGCCGCTGACCAGGGCATGTACGTCGAAACCCTGACCGATGCGAAGGGAAGTCATGCGTGAGGCCACCATGCGGAAAATGGAACCGCACTTTACCGCAGGGATGCGAATTCGCGCGACACCGCGGCAATGCCGCTTGCCTCGCCACCTTCATCGCCCTAACATTGCATCTGCTCCGGCCACCATGGATTCAACAATGCGTTTCCCCCTAGCAGCGCTGCTCGCCCTCACCGCCTGCATGTCGCAAGCGGCCGAGCTGCCGATCTTCGATGCCCACATGCACTACAGCCACGATGCCTGGGATCTGGTGCCGCCCAAGGAGGCCATCGGGCTTTTGCGCAAGGCCGGCGTCAGGCGTGCGCTGGTGTCGAGTTCCAACGACGACGGCAACCAGAAACTGTATGCCGAGGCACCCGACATGATCCTGCCCTCGCTGCGGCCATATCGCCTGCGCAGCGATGTCAGCACCTGGGTACGCGACGACAACATCGCGCGTTACATGGAAGAGCGCCTGAAGAAGTATCGCTATGTGGCTGTTGGCGAATTTCATCTGTACGGCGCGGACGCCGACTTGCCGGTACCCAGGCGCATGGTCGAGATGGCGCGGCAGAACAACCTGGTGCTGCATGCGCATTCGGATGTGGACGCCATCGAGCGCCTGTTCCGCCAGTGGCCGCAGGCGCGCATCCTGTGGGCACATTCCGGATTCGACCGCCCGGAAAAAGTACGCGAGATGCTGGCCAGGCACAAGTCGCTTTGGTGCGACCTGGCATTTCGCACCGACCATGGTGCGGGCGGCAAATTGCACCCGGAATGGAAGCAATTGTTCATCGAGTTCCCGGACCGCTTCATGGTCGGCACCGACACCTTCACCCCCGAACGCTGGCCTTACGTGGTGGAGCATGCACGCTGGTCGCGCGAGTGGATGCGCGACCTGCCGGCGGATTTGGCCGAGCGTGTGGCGTTTCGCAATGGCGACGCCTTGTTCGGCCCGAATCCGATGAAGAAGCCATGAGCGGCACTTGCACCGCGGGCGCACCGCAAGCCAAAGCGCCGGGCGCAATGCTGCGCCCCAGGGACGCTTTCCCTAGCCGGGGCAACCCTCTTTTCATCAGCGCCATCGCCGCCGTTTGCCTCGCAAGCGTTTGCCTTGCAAGCATGATGCCCATCGCCGCGCATGCCTGCAGCGCCATGCTCGAACGTGGCAAGACCATAGATTCGGCGCGTCACGGCATCGCGTATCGCACCGACCCGGCCAGGATCGCGGTTGGCAAACCCTTCGCGCTCGACCTGGCGGTTTGTCCCAAGGACGCTGCCGCCACGATCGACGAATTGCGCGTCGACGCCCACATGCCGGAGCACCGGCACGGCATGAACTACAAGGCCAGCGTCAAGCCACAAGGCGCGCCTGGACGCTATCGTGCAGAAGGCCTGATGTTTCACATGCCCGGCAAGTGGGAGTTCCTGTTCGATGTACGGGACGCCAAGGGCGTGGAGCGCCTGCAACAGGACTACCCCTTGAAGTGATGGCGCGAAAAGTCTTTTGCCTGTGCATGGCCCTGCTCTGCACGCTCGCCAGCGCGCACATTGAGTTCAGCGCAAGCGAAAAGGAGGCCATCGCCCGCCACGGCCCATGGCCGCCGGCATTGGCCAAAGATTCGAGCAATCACCAGTCCGGCGAACCCGCTGCCATTGCCTTTGGCCGGGCATTGTTCTTCGATCCGCGCCTCTCGGTGGACCAGAACCTGACCTGCGCGAGTTGCCACCTGCCGGGCCGCGCCTGGGCCGACGGCCAGGCCAGAAGTTTCGGCCGCGCCATGCTCGACCGCAATGCCCCGACGCTGGCCGATACACGCTTCGCCCGCTGGTTCGGCCGCGACGGCGGCGCCGACAGCCTGTGGGCCCATGCGATCCGGCCCCTGACCGATCCGCTCGAAATGGGCATGAGTTCCGCGCTCCTGGCGCAGCGCGTGCGTGAGAACCGCGACCTCGCCGCCTGTTATCGGCGGACTTTCGGGCAAGCGTTGGACGACGACGCCGTGATGGTCAATGTGAGCAAAGCACTGGCCGCGTTCCAGGAAACGATTGTCAGCGGCCGCACCCCCTTCGACGCTTTCCGCGACGCCCTTCTGCGGGCTGACGCCAGGGGCATGGCACGCTACCCTGCCGCCGCCCAGCGCGGCTTGAAGATCTTCGTCGGCCGCGGCAACTGCGCGGTATGCCATTTCGGCCCCGCTTTCAGCAACGGCGAGTTCGCCGACATCGGGGTACCCTTTTTCGCAGCGCCCGGTCGCGTCGATTCCGGCCGCCATGCCGGCATCGGGCTGGTCAGGGAAAGCCCATTCAATCTGCTGGGCCGCTACAACGACGACAAGACCCGGGCCAACGCCGTGGCGACGCAACATTTAAGCCTCGAACACCGACATTGGGGCGAATTCAAGGTGCCGGGTTTGCGCAACGTCGCGCGCACCGCCCCCTATATGCACGCCGGCAGCCATGCGACGCTGGCCGATGTGATCAGGCACTATTCGGAATTGAATGAAGAGCGCCTGCATGCGGACGGCGAACGAATTCTCAAGCCACTGCGACTGAGCGCGCAAGAATCCGCCGACCTGCTCGCTTTCCTTGAGTCGCTCAGCGGTAAAGCGCAAGCCCGGCAGGCGCGCTTGCACAAGCGCAACGCAGACTGTCGCTGATATCGTCGCCGGAATCACCGGAAAGTTCGCAAGCCATGAGCGCCTCGATTTCAAAATGCGCTCGCACACCAGCAAGCCGGGCTGCCTGCCTGCCGCTATCAAGCATCGGGCGCAGCATCAAGAAAACCGTTGCAACAAGGAAAACCCCATGCGTTCCACCCGCGCCTCTTCGGCCATCGCCCGCCTCAACGCCCGCTGCCCGCAGCAGCATTACGTGATGACCAGCACCGGCAGCGGACTGTTCTACCTCAGCCTGCAGAACGACGGCGGCGAACAACAGATGTGCGAACCCATGTCGCTGGACGACTTTGTGCGCCATGTCAACAGCATGGGTCCGCAGGAAGTGCGGCGCATTACCAAGAGTGATGCCGCATTCGAGAAGCAGTTGGTGCGCAAACCGTTGCCATGAGGGGCACCCCATGAGCCCCGCATACGCATTTTTGTGGCTCCCGCGCATAGCGCTGGCGACTGCTTGCCTGGTGGCGCCATGGTCTGTCGCCGCGCAGGCCACCTGCAACGAGCGCGACTGCGCAACCAATCTGATGCGCGGCCACGTCGCAACCCAGCCAGGCTACTGGAAGAGCCGCATGGAACGCCCGCTTGCCCAACGCATCGGTGCTGCACCAGCGGAATTGCTGGAGTACGTGCGCCTGGACAATTTGAGCGCAGGTCTGCCCAACGTGCCGCGGGCAGCCACGCTGTCGCCGGACTTCCTGCGTGACGTGCGGCGCGCGTTCGACGAAATTCCGACGCCGGTCAAGCGCCTGGTAAGCGGGCGGCTGGCCGGCATTTATTTGCTCGAGGATCTGGGCAGCAGCGGCTATACCGACGCGATTTTCGCCGCCGACGGCAAACCCGTCGCCGGCTTCGTTGTGCTTGACGCGGCGGTGCTCAGGCAGCGTAGCGCCAACGCCTGGGCCACCTGGAAAGAAAACACGCCGTTCAAGCCGGAGCCGGGCTTCACACTGAACGCAAGTATCGCCAGCGCAGGCGGGGACAATCGCAAGAACGCGATCCAGTACATTTTGTTGCACGAACTCGGACACATCGCATCGATCGGCGCCGACATTCATCCGCATTGGAGCATCGACCCGGCCAATGTGCAGGAGACGGAAAATCTCGCCTATTTCAAGCTTTCCTGGACCATAGCGCGTCAGGAAAACCGCTTTGTCAGTCTGTTCGAACCCGCGTTCGATGCGCGGCGAGATGTCGTTTATTACGCCGATGCGCGGCTGCGCGGCAGCCAGATGCAGGCGGTCTACACCCAACTGGCGTCGACCAATTTCCCCACGCTGTATGCCGCCACCAGCCCGGGGGACGACTTCGCGGAAGCGTTTGCCAGTTACGTCCATACGGTGCTCATGCGCAAGCCATTGCAGATCGAGATCAAGCATGCAGGGCGCGATGCACTGCGACATTCATCCTGCTGGACGCAAGCGCGCTGCAACGGAAAGCGCACGATTCTCCTGCAATTGTTGCGCGCAAAGTGACGATGGCCGGCCAGGCCGGAGGCAGTGCTGTTCCTTCGCCCTGCCAATCGCGGTTGCCGCGACAAGCCCTCATCCACGCGAAATGCCGCGCGCGCGGCGGCGCATGCCTCACGCGCGAATATTCGGCCCCAGGCACGGCGTGGGAGCGTCGGCACAGTCCCCGCAAAAACCTGTTGACAGGCGAAATACTCTGCGGTATAAGTTTTCATTAGAGAATCATTGTTTCATATATAAAACATAAACCACCATTCAGGCTGGAAGTCGATATCCGCGCGCAACGCGCCCCTGGCGCCATGCGCCTCCGCCCACACCCTTGATTGCCGCCATGAGCAACCCGCAAGCTGAAATTCATCTCACCCATCGCCGCGTGCTGGTCACCGGCGGTGCGCGCGGCCTGGGTGAGACCTTCGTGCGCGCACTCGTGGCCGCCGGTGCGCGCGTCGCGTTTGGCGACCTGCTGCATGAACGCGGGCAAGCGCTGGCCGCTGAACTTGGCGCTTCGGCGCACTACGTGCCGATGGACATGTCCGATCGCTTGCAGATAGACCGCGGCGTAGCCGCCGCCGCCGCCTTTCTGGGTGGCATCGACGGCCTGGTCAACAACGCGGCGATCACCAATTCAGGCGGCCGCGAGATGGCCGACCTTGATCCCGACCTGTGGGATCAGGTGATGGCGGTCAACGTGCGTGGCGTGTGGCAAGCGACGGTCGCCGCCCGCCCATGGCTTAAAGCCTCGGGCAGCGGACGGGTTGTCAATCTGGCCTCCGATACCGCCATGTGGGGCGCGCCGCGCCTCCTGGCCTATGTGGCAAGCAAGGGCGCCGTGCTCGCCATGACACGCTCGATGGCGCGCGAGCTGGGCGGCGACGCCATCACGGTCAACGCAATCGCGCCCGGCCTGACTCTGGTCGAGGCGACCGCCTATGTCCCCGCGGCACGCCACCAGCAATACCAGGACGGCCGGGCCATCGGCCGTGCGCAGGTGCCGGCCGACATCACCGCGGCCATGCTGTTCCTGTTGACCGTCGGCAGCGGCTTTGTGACCGGACAGGTGCTGCCGGTCAACGGCGGTTTCACGATGAACTGACCACAGCTTTTCAACACTTTTGCTTTTCAACACTTTTTCAAGGAGCCCCACCATGAGTGCCATGCCAAATGCGGCCAATCAGCCGGTATTCAACGAACACGGCCTGATGGACCCGTTGATCCCGCCCGAGGGCGAAATCCAGCAATCGATGCAAAAGAAGCCCGGCCAGAGTTTTGCCGACTGGATGGAAAGCCGGGTCGCACGCCGCGCCACCCGCAGCTATGACTGGAATGCGCTCAAGTTTCAGGCCGACTACAACCCGAAGTACCGCCGCGCGCAGATGCGCTACGTCGGCACCGGCGGCACCGGCGTGGCGCAGGACGGCAACACCGTGCCCTCGGCGCACTTCACTTTCTCGACCATGGTGGTGCCGGCCGGACACATCGGGCCTTCGCATATTCACTATGACGTAGAAGAAATCTTCTTTGTCATGCGCGGCGCGATGAAGGTGATTTGCGAGAAGGATGGCGAGCGCTGGGAGGCGGTGGTCGGCGAGCGGGACCTGATCTCGGTGCCTCCCGGGGTGTACCGCGAGGAGCACAACATCGGCGACGAAGATGCCTTGATGTGCGTGATGCTGGGTTCACCCAAGCCCATCACCCCGACTTATCCGCCGGATTCGCCGCTGGCCAAGCTCAAGCGCGGTTGAGCCCGTCGCATCGCCGTGAATCTGTCCGAGCAGCTCGCCCTGTTTCCACCGCTGTATGCGCTGACGCACGGCGCGCGGATCGCCTATCGGCGCGCCGCGCCGGCGGACGGCGCGAACACAACCCCGCTGGTGCTGCTGCATGGCATCGGCTCGGCTTCCGCCAG
>JAYVWK010000503.1:0-10126 GCA_043786185.1 Burkholderiales bacterium | reverse complement strand
GCCATCAGCGACTCGCGGCGGCTGGCGTCGGCGTAGACCACCGAATCGCCACCGGCGGCGGCTTCGCGAATGCGCTCCGGGTCGAGGTCGAGCGCCATGTAGTCGATGCCTTCGGAGGCCAACAGTTTGGCCAGAGCCTGCCCGTTGCGGCCGTAACCGCAGATGATCACGTGGTTCTTAGTCTTGATGGTGCGTGACGCAAGCTGGGTCAGCTGCAGGGATTTGAGCATCCATTCGTCGCGCGCGAAGCGCATGGCGATGCGGTCGCTGTAGGCGATCAGGAACGGTGCCACGAGCATCGACAACAGCATGGCGGCTAAGATCGCATCCATCAGTTTATCGTCGACCAGTTTCAGGCCCCCGGCCTGCGCCAGCAGGACGAAGCCGAATTCGCCGGCCTGCGCCAGCGCCAGGCCGGTGCGAATGGCGGTGCCGGCGGGGCGCTTGTAGAGCCGGCTCAAGCCGGCCACCACCGCGAATTTCGCGATCACCGGCAGGGTAGCCAAAAGCAGCACCAGCCCCGGCTGCGCGAGCACCGAACGCACATCGAGCAGCATGCCGATGGTGACGAAGAAAAGGCCCAGCAGCACGTCGCGAAACGGCTTGATATCCTCCTCGACCTGATGCCGGTATTCGGTCTCCGAGATGAGCATGCCGGCCACGAATGCGCCCAGCGCCAGCGACAAACCGGCATGCTCGGTGATGTAGGCCAGGCCCAGGGTCATCAACAGCAGGTTGAGCACGAACAGTTCGGTGGAACGACGGCGCGCCACCACCGTCAACCACGCGCGCACCAGTTTGCGCCCGGCGAACAGCAGGATCGCCAGCACGATGCCGGCCTTGGCCAGCGCCACGCCCAGGGCCATGGCAATGTTTTCGGGAGCGCTGGCCAGCGCCGGCACCACCACCAGAAACGGCACAACCGCCAGGTCCTGGAACAACAGCACGCTCATCACATCGCGACCATGCGGGGTTTCGAGCTCGCCACGCTCACCCAGGAGCTTGACCAAGATCGCGGTCGACGACATCGCAAGCGCGCCGCCCAAAGCCACGCCGGCCTGCCAGCCGAAGCCGAACGCAACCGCGGCGGCCACTCCCATGATGGTGGTCACTGTCACTTGCGCCAACCCCAGTCCAAACACCACCGCGCGCATCGCCATGAGTTTGGGCAGGTTGAATTCAAGACCGATGGAGAACATCAGGAAAACCACGCCGAATTCAGCCAAGTAGCGATTTTCGGCGGTGTTGGGCACAAATCCCAGCGCGTTGGGCCCGATTACGATCCCAGCCAGCAAGTAACCGAGCAGCGGCGGCAAGTGGAACTTGCGCGCCAGTGCGACCACCCCGACCGAGGCAGCCAAGAAAATCAGGACGATTTCGAGCGTGTTGGGCATGGATCAGGCGGGTCGGCGACAATCTGGTGCGCAGGCGCGCCGCGCGGTCACCGGCATGACACCGGCGTTGCGGAAACACATTTTTTCAAGGTTTGTCTGCAATCTTGATGCCAATTTTCGACCCTGTGCAGGCTGTTTGCTATACTTGAGCGCATGATAGCTGATGCAACAGCGATACCGATAGCCAAAATCGCCCCGGTACGATTGACCGGCGCGCAAACGCTAGGCCTTGCCCGCGAAGTGCTGGAAATCGAGGCCGCCGCGGTGGCCTCGCTCGGCCAGCGCATTGATGTCGCATTTGCCCACGCTATCGATCTTCTGATCGCCTGCAAGGGCCGGGTCGTGGTTTCGGGCATCGGCAAATCCGGTCACATTGCGCGCAAGGTGGCGGCGACCTTCGCCTCGACTGGCACAGCCGCGTTTTTCGTGCACCCAGCCGAGGCCAGTCATGGCGACCTCGGCATGATTTCGCAGGACGATGTTCTGGTCGCGTTTTCGAACTCCGGTGAAACCAGCGAGCTTCTGACCATCCTGCCGCTAGTCAAGCGCTTGGGCGCCAAGGTGATCGCGGTCGCCGGCAATCCGGATTCAACCCTGGCCCGCCTGGCCGACGCCACGCTTGACACCAGCGTGGCCAAGGAGGCCTGCCCGATGAACCTGGCGCCGACGGCAAGCACCACTGCGCAACTGGCGATGGGCGACGCGCTGGCGGTTGCCCTGTTGTACGCCAAGGGAATCGGCCCCAACGATTTCGCCCGCGCGCATCCCGGCGGGTCGCTTGGCCACAAGCTTCTGACCCGGGTGCGCGATGTGATGCGTGTGGGCGATGCGGTGCCGGCGGTGCCGGTCGAGGCCACACTGGCCCAGGCGATTCTCGAAGTAAGCGCCAAGCGCATGGGCATGACCGCGGTTGTCGACAGCGAGTTGCGCATCGTGGGCATGTTCACCGATGGTGACCTGCGCCGCGCGCTTGCGCGGAGCACCGATTTGCGGGCAACCGGCGTGGCGGAGGTCATGACGCAAGCACCGCGCACCATCGACGCCGACGCGCTGGCGGCCGAAGCGGTACACCTGATGGAAGCAAACCGCATCAGCCAGCTGTTGATCGGAGACCACCAGGGTCACCTGATCGGCGCCCTCAACATGCATGACCTGTTCCAATCCAAGGTTGTTTGAGGCTCACCCGATGCTGACCCCGGATGGCGCACTACGCGTAGCCGCGCTGAAGGTGATGGCCTTTGACGTCGACGGCATCCTGACCGATGGGCGCCTTTGGTATGCGGATGACGGCAGCGAATACAAGGCTTTCAACGCGCGCGATGGCCACGGCATCAAGATGCTGCGCGACGCCGGGTTGAAACTGGCGATCATCACCGGCCGGCGCTCGGCGCTCGTCGAGCGCCGAGCGCGCGAACTCGGCGTGCACTACTGCTTTCAGGGCGTCGAGACCAAGCTGCCCGCCTTCAACGATCTGCTCGCCGAGTTGCATCTGGATGCCGCGCAGGCGGGCTACATGGGCGACGATCTGCTTGATCTACCCGTGCTGATCCGCGCCGGATTCGCAGTCACCGTACCGGAGGCGCCGGCGCCCTTGATCGCACGCGCGCATTACGTCAGCCGCCTGCCCGGCGGGGGCGGGGCGGTGCGTGAAGTCTGCGAATTGATTCTCGAACAACAGGGGCTCTTAGACGGCATGATCGCGGAGTATCTGGCATGAGAGTTTTGCCGCGCGGCGGCCTGGGCGCCGTGTTTCCGCTTTTGATCATGCTGCTGCTGGCGATGCTCACGCTGTTTCTGGCGCGCACCAGCGGCCTTGCCGGCCAAGACGGGGCGGCGCTCGAAAATATCGAGCCGGACTACATTGTCGAAAAGTTCACGCTGGTACGGTTATCGGACACCGGCCAGCCGCGCTATGCGTTGTCGGCCGACAAGATGATTCATATGCCGGCCGACGATACCTCTTTGCTGACCAAGCCGGCCTTGCGCCAGATCCAAACCGGCCAGCCTGAGGTGCGCATCAGCGCCGACCGCGGCGTTATCGAAAGTGGCGGCGAAATCGCGCATCTGCGCGACAACGTGGAAATCTATCGCGCCGGCGAAACGCAAAAAAGCGGCAAGGGCGGCAGCGAAGCCATGCGCGTGACAACCACCTACCTGCGCGTGATGCCGGATTTGGATCGCGCCGACACGCCGGAACGGGTACGCATTGAACAGGGGCCCTCTATCCTCAATGGCACCGGCATGGATTTCGACAACCGTTACCGGCGCTTTCAGCTGCATGCCGACATTCGGGCCAGTTTTCAGCAAAGCCGCAGTCCGGCCGGCGGCAACTAAATGCGGCTTATGCGCAAAACCCTGCTCCGGTCCGGACTTCCACGCGCATTGCTCGCGCTGTTTGTGTGGCTGGCATTGCCGGGCGCGAGCCAAGCGGAAAAGGCCGATCGCGACAAGCCGGTGAACATAGAAGCCGATCGCATGAGTTACGACGACCTGCGCCAGGTCAATGTGTTCGAAGGCAACGTCATCCTGACCCAAGGCACGCTTGTGATTCGGGCCGACAAACTCACCGTCAAGCAGGACCCGGAGGGTTTTCAGCGCGGCACCGCGGAAAAGGGCCCCGGCGGCTTTGCTTATTTCAAGCAAAAACGCGAAGCCATGGACGAGTACGTCGAAGGCTGGGGCGAGCGCATCGAATACGATGCGAAGTCCGAAAAGGCCGAGCTTTTCACCCGCGCCCGCATTGTGCGGGGTGCCGACGAAGTACGCGGCAGCGTCATCACTTATGACGGCCGCAGTGAGTTCTACAACGTCCTGGGCGGCCGTGATTCGGGCTCGACCAACAACCCCGATGGCAGGGTGCGGGCTGTGATCCAGCCGCGCAACCTGCCGCCTGCCGCCGGCGAGGCGTCCCTTGATAAACGCCCCAGCCTGACTTTGAAGGCAGCCGGAGGCATCGCCGCCCCGCGCGACGCCTATCCCGAGACGCCAAAGAAATGAGCAGTCTCAAGGCCCAGGGCCTGAAGAAGAAATACAAGTCGCGCGAAGTCGTCAAGGATGTCTCTTTCGAGGTGGCCAACGGCGAAGTCGTCGGCCTCCTGGGGCCCAATGGCGCCGGCAAGACCACCTGCTTTTACATGGTGGTCGGTTTGGTCGGCGCGGATGCCGGCAGCATCACCTTGGGCTCCGAGAATGTCACCTCGCACCCGATGCATCGCCGCGCGAAACTGGGTCTTTCCTACCTGCCGCAGGAAGCCTCGGTGTTTCGCAAACTCACGGTCGATGAAAACATCCGCGCCGTGCTCGAATTGCAGGGGCTTAAGCCTGCGCAACTCGAAGTCAGGCTCACCGAACTGCTGGCCGACCTCAACATCGCCAGCCTGCGCGACAACCCCGCGCTGTCACTTTCGGGAGGCGAGCGACGCCGCGTCGAAATCGCGCGCGCGCTTGCGACCAATCCGAAATTCATTCTGCTTGACGAGCCTTTCGCCGGCGTCGACCCGATCGCGGTACTGGATATCCAGAAAATCATCAGGTTTCTCAAGGAACGGTCGATAGGGGTATTGATCACCGACCACAACGTGCGCGAAACGCTGGGCATTTGCGATCGCGCCTACATCATCAGCGAAGGTCGGGTTCTGGCCTCGGGCGAGCCTGAGGCGATCGTCGACAACGAAAACGTGCGCCGGGTTTACTTAGGCGAGCATTTCCGGCTCTGAGGAACATGAAGCAAGCCCTGCAACTCAAGCTTTCGCAGCATCTGACGCTGACACCGCAGCTGCAACAGTCGATCCGCCTGTTGCAGCTGTCGACGATAGAACTGAACGCGGAAATCGAGCAGATACTGGCCGACAATCCGATGCTCGAGCGCGACGACGAGCAGAGTGCCGACGCCGGCAGCTTCGGCGCCGAGGAAAAAGTGCAAACCGAATCGATCGCCGACGCCTTTGCCGGCGGCCCTGAGGGCACCCCGCCGGACGCCGACTGGGGCGAGCGCGAACCGGGCATGGGTGCGGCTACGCCCGGCACCGCGCGCAGCGACGACGACGAGGACTCACCCGGCCGGCAGATCGCAGCTGCCGGCACCACCCTGCGCGAACACCTGTTGCAGCAGGTCACGCTGATGCGCCTGTCGCCCAAGGATCGCGGCCTCGTGACCGCATTGATCGAGGCGCTCGACTACGATGGCTATCTGAGCATGCCGTTGGCCGAGATTAACGCCCTGCTGCCGACCGAATTGGACGTCGAGGATGGCGACCTGGAGACCGCGCTCAAGCTGCTTCAAACCTGCGATCCGCCGGGCGTGGCGGCACGCAGCCTGTCTGAAGCCCTGCTCCTGCAATTGCGGGAATTCGATGACGAACCCGCGCCGGCGCTGGCGCGCGCCATCGTGAGCTCGCATCTGGAACTCTTAGCCGCGCGCGACTTCGCGCAGATAAGACGCTTGTGCAAGTGCGGAGACAGCGAACTCAAGGCCGCGCGCGAGTTGATCCTGCAACTCAATCCGCGCCCGGGGGCGCAGTTCGACAGCGTCGATACGCGCTATGTCAAGCCTGATGTGATCGTGCGCAAGGTCAAGTCGGTGTGGAAAGTGGCGATCAACCCCGAGGCCGTGCCGCGACTGAAGATCAACCGCATGTACGCCGACATCCTGAGCCGCGAGCGCGGGCGCCGCAGCAATGGCAATGGCGATGGCAGCGGCCTGGTCACACAGTTGCAGGAGGCCAAATGGCTGCTCAAGAACGTGCTGCAGCGTTTCGAGACCATTGAACGTGTCGCACAAGCCGTGGTCGAACGCCAACGGCATTTCTTCGACCACGGAGAAGTGGCGATGCGCCCGCTGGTGCTGCGCGAAATCGCCGACGAGTTAGGCTTGCACGAATCGACCATCTCGCGCGTCACCACCAACAAGTACATGCTCACACCGCGCGGGCTGTTCGAGCTCAAGTATTTTTTTGGCAGCCATGTGGCGACCGACAGTGGCGGGGCTTGCTCTTCCACGGCAATCCGCGCTTTAATCAAGCAACTCGTATCCGCAGAGGAGATCAAACGACCCCTTTCAGACTCCAAAATCGCAGACATTCTGGGCCAGCAGGGCATCATAGTTGCGCGCCGCACCATTGCGAAGTATCGTGATGCGCTCAAGATCCCGCCAGCCAACCTGCGTAAATCCCTGTAGGGAAACGCAGACCGCTTTCACGCAAGTCGCTCTTGCAAACCGTGAATTCCGGCCAATCTGCCGGATACAGCGGTTTGAAACGCAAAGGAGGCAGCATGAATTTCAAGGTTAGTGGACACCATGTTTCCGTTACGCCCGCCATTCGCGACTACGTACACTCCAAGCTGTCCCGCGTCAGCCGCCATTTCGATCATGTCATCGATGTCAGCGTGATTCTTTCGGTCGAAAAGCTTGCCCAGAAGGCCGAAGTCAACGTCCACGTGCGCGGCCGTGACATTTTCGTCGAGACCGTCGATGAAAACATGTATGCAGCCATCGACACGCTCGCCGACAAGCTAGACCGACAAATCCTGAAGCACAAGGACAAGTCGCAGGCGCACCAGCACGAGCCGCCCAAGCGCGCGCTCAACCCTCTCGAGACTTGAGTCCGAAGTCGAACAGTCGCCGCGCCGGCTCGCCGTCCGGGCCGCGCGGCGGCGGGTTCGAAGCTGGCGCAAGGCGATCCACGCGCGGACGTATAATTCGCGCCTCGCCATCCTCCCGACAGCCGCCAGGTGAGTGTCGAGGCAGCATGAATACGCAATCGCAAAACACGCCCTCGACCATCGCCCGTTTGCTGCCGCTGACCAACGTCGCGCTTGATCTTGATCTTTCCAGCAAGCGTCGCGTATTCGATGAAGCGGGCCTCTTGTTTCAGCATCATCAGGGTATCGCACGTGCAACGGTGTTCGACAGCCTGTTCGCGCGCGAGCGTCTGGGCTCGACCGGCCTGGGCCAGGGTGTGGCCATTCCGCATGGACGCATCGCCAAGCTCAATGCACCGACCGGCGCGTTCCTGAGGCTCAAGGAAGCGATCCCGTTCGAAGCGCCGGACGGCAAGCCGGTCAATCTACTGTTCTTCGTCCTGGTGCCTGAAAAAGCCACCGAGGCGCATCTGCAGATACTTGCCGCACTAGCCGAGATGTTCGCCGATGAGTCCATGCGCGCGCGCCTGAGCACTCTGGCCGACGCGCAGGCCATCCATCGGGAACTAATCACTTTTCGCCCCAATGCAAGTCTTGACGCTTAGGGCGCTGTTCGACGATACCGCCGATGAACTCGGGCTGACCTGGATCAGCGGCGAGGAAAACGGCGCCAGCTCCCTAAATCCCGATGCCTATGCGACGCACGCCGTGGCGGACATGGTGGGGCACCTGAATCTGATCCACAAGAACCGGATACAGGTGATCGGCCAACCCGAATACGAGTACCTGTCGCAACTGACCGCCACGCGACAGCAACACCTGCTGGCCGAATTGCTCGGCGGCGGTCCGCCGGCGGTGATCGTGGCCGACGGCGCGATCGCGCCGGCTTTGGTGGTCGCCGCCTGTGCGCACCACGGCGTGCCGGTTTTCACCACTCCGACCGCCGCGGCATCTGTGATTGACATGCTGCGGGTGTACCTGACCAAGCTCCTGGCCGAAAAAACCACTTCGCATGGCGTACTGGTCGATGTGCTCGGTCTGGGCGTGATGATCACCGGCGAGTCCGGGCTGGGCAAGAGCGAGCTCGGCCTGGAATTGATCAGCCGTGGCCACGGCCTGGTCGCTGACGACGTGGTCGAATTGACCAAGATCGCGCCAAAAACGATCGAAGGCCGCTGCCCGCCGCTGCTCAAGGACCTGCTCGAAGTACGCGGCCTGGGCCTGCTCGACATCAAGGCGATTTTCGGCGAAACCGCCGTCCGCCCGAAAATGAACGTCAAGCTGATCGTCCATCTGGAACGGCCCAGCGCCTCTGCCAAGGCGGACTACGAGCGTCTGCCCTTGAATGCGAACTACCAGGAACTGATGGGCGTCAACATTCGCCGGGTCAGCATCCCGGTGGCCGCCGGTCGCAATCTGGCGGTACTGGTCGAGGCTGCGGTGCGCAATGCGATACTGCAGCTGCGCGGCGTCGACACCATGGCCGACTTCATGGCGCGCCAGCAAAACGCGATGGACGAGGGCTGAACCTTCTGCAGCAGCACCTCGCGTAAGTGCTGAACAATGCTGCGCAATGCGGACTATCGAACGAAGAGTCTTTTTGATTCAACATGTTGCGAGAGAGACTTTCTCGACATGCGGGCTTCTTCAATGTTCCCCATAACTGGTGACGAGTCGCGCGAACCGTGTTTTAATCCACTTCGGAGCCGGCTCGCCAGGGGGCGCGCACCACGGCCGCCCGAGCAACCCAGAGAGGACAATCCGATGAAAAAGCTTTTTGCATGCCTGATGCTGACCCTGCCGCTTATCGCTACACCGGCACTGGCGCAAGACAAGAAAGAACCGACCAAACAGCAGAACAAGATGGCCGAATGTAACAAATCGGCTGAAGGCAAGAAGGGCGATGAGCGCAAGACTTTCATGAAGTCCTGTCTGTCCGACAAAAAAATGGCGCAGCAGGGGAAAATGAAATCATGCAACAAGGATGCCACCGGCAAGAAGGGCGATGAGCGCCGTGCGTTCATGAAAGACTGCCTGAGCAAGTAAGGCCGGCTGCGCTTGCTGCGACAACAGGGGCGCACATTAGTGCGCCCCTCGTTGATTCTGCGGCATTATTCGGATCATGAAAAATCGCATGCGTGCACCTGATTCATGCATTGCCGGTCACGACCCGCGGCGAGATCATGGCGACCGAAGTCAACTTGCGCGGCGTCCGGCCTTGAGTGCGGAGCGGCAGACATGCAGTTGATTCTGGTGACCGGCCTGTCCGGTTCGGGAAAGAGCGTCGCCTTGAACGTGCTCGAAGACGCTGGCTACTACTGTGTCGACAACCTGCCGGCCCCCTTGTTGCCTGAACTGGTGGCGACGCTGCGCGAAGCCGGGCGCGACCGAGTCGCAGTGGCTGTGGATGCGCGCACCGCAGCGCTCACCGACGCCATGCGCCGCGGCCTCACAGACTTGCCGCAGTACCTTTCCAACCTCACGTTCTACGGCGTCGATGTGCGCGTACTGTTCCTCGACGCCAAGACTGAAACCCTGATCAAGCGCTTTTCCGAAACCAGGCGGCGCCACCCGCTCGACGACGGTACCGCCACCATCCCCGAATACATCGAGCACGAACGCGAACTGCTGGCCGAATTGCAGCCGCTGGCACATCACATTGACACCAGCGATCTGCGCCCGAACACCCTGCGCGACTGGCTCAAGGATTTCCTCACGTCCGCGCGTGCCGATCTCACGCTGGTGTTCACTTCCTTCGGATTCAAGCACGGCATTCCGCTCGATGCGGACCTGGTGTTCGACGTGCGACCGCTGCCCAACCCGCACTACGATCCACTGCTGCGGCCACTCACCGGACGTGACGCTGCGGTAATCGCCTTTCTCGACGCCACCCCGACGGCGCAGGAGCTGCTGGCCGACATTGACCAGTTCGTGGCGAAATGGCTACCTTCGTTCGCGCGCGACAACCGCCACTACCTCACGGTAGCTATTGGCTGCACCGGTGGCCAGCATCGCTCGGTGTACTTCGCCGAGCACCTTGCAGCAAGCTTCCAGAAACGCGGTACCGGCAAGATCGGCGCCGAAATCCTGGT
>JAYVWK010000502.1:0-2606 GCA_043786185.1 Burkholderiales bacterium | reverse complement strand
AGTCGGGCACCACCGCGGTAGCTTCGATCTCCAGCCTTGCCTCAGACTCAATCAGAGCGGTCACGCCAAAGGCCGACATCGGCGGGAAATGGCGTCCGATGATTTCCTTATATGCGGCACCCACGGCAGGCCACGCCGCCACATACTCGTCGCGATCCAGCACATACCAGGTAAGGCGTACCAGATGTTCGGGCTTGCCGCCGGCTTGGGCCAGGACGGCCACGATATTGGCCAAGGCCTGCCGGGTTTGCCCGGCGAAGTCGCGCGCATGCCATACACCCTGACCGCCGGCACCGCTTAAGATCGGATCCCAGCCGACTTGGCCGCCGATCATCACAAGGGTGCCTCGTGCGGCAATGCCGTTCGAATAGCCGCGCGGCTTGGCCCATCCGGGTGGTTGCAGGATATTCATGATCGCCTCGCGTTTGTAGGCATTGTGTTGATGATTGACATGTAAATAGTTTAGACCTAAAGTAATTGTGCCGCAATCGCGATCGATTTAAGCGCGGCCTACCCCGGTCCCCCGAATTTGCCGAAACAGCCCTTCATGCTGACTCTCTATGAACTTGGCGCGCCCGACGGCGCCCACTACAGTTCCTTTTCCTGGCGCACGCGCATGGCGCTGCGCCACAAGGGACTGGACTTTGAGTCGGTGTCGGTGCGCATCTCCGACAAGGCGGCGATCGCGTTTTCCGGTCAGGGAAAGGTGCCGATCATTCGCCATGGCGACCGCGTGGTTGCCGATTCATGGAAGATCGCCGAATACCTTGAGGCCAGTTTTCCAGATTCACCGAGCCTCTTCGGTGGCGCAGCGGCTGCGGGTCTGTGCCGCTTTGTCAATGCGCTGGCCGATCGGCAGTGGATGGCGGCCTTGGCGCCGGCTTGCGCGTTGGCGGTCACGCAAATGGTCGACGCCGATGATGCCGCCCATTTGCGTGGCGGTTTCGAAAAAGGCTTTGGCAAGACGCTGGAGGAAATGCAGGCGACGCGCGAATCCTCGCTCAAGGCATTTCGCCGTGCGCTGGACCCGCTTCGCGCAACCTTGCGCGGCCAGGCTTACCTGGGTGGTGCAGGGCCCTGCTATGCCGATTACATCGCGATGAGCCCGCTGCAATGGGCGCGCATCATCGATGCCGCCCCGGTACTTGAAGCCGACGCTACGCTTGGTGCCTGGTTTGAACGCATGCTCGACCTGTACGACGGCTTTGCCCGCGCCGAGCCCGCGCGGGCGATGCGCGGCTGACGATGGCCAAGGTCAGCATCGCGTTCCACCCCGTGCAGAGCGCCGCTTACCGCGCAGCCGGGTTCTGGAACGACGAGGTGCTGGCCGACTGGCTGGAGCGCAATGTGGCATTGCGCGGCGAGCGGGACGCCTTGCGCCTGGGAGAAATGCGTTGGACCCACGCGCAACTGCAGGCCGAGGTGGCTGCCCTGGCGAACGCGCTGCAACGCCTGGGCATCGCGCGTGGCGAGGTGGTGGCGGTGCAGTTGCCCAACATTCCGCAATTCATTTTTGCGTATCTGGCGATTGCCGCCATCGGTGCGGTGATGCAGACCGTGCACATGGCCTATCGTGGCGCCGATGTCGAGGCGCTGCTCGTGCATGGCGGCGCGGTGATGGTGATCTGCATGGGCGACACCGTGGAGCTGCCAACGGCTACGACCTACCTGGCGATGCGGCCGCGCCTGCCGGAGTTGCGCCAGGTGATGGTTGCGGCCGAGGGCGTACCGCCCGGCGCGCTCGCGCTGGCCGGGCTCGCGGCTTGCGAGCCGACGAATATGCCGCCTATTGATCTCAAGGGCGTGGATGCCTTTCTGTTGCTCCACACCTCGGGTACAACCTCGTCGCCCAAAGGTGTGCCGCACGCTTACCAGGATTTTCTGGCCAATGCCCGGCTGTCCGCCGAGGCACTGGCTGTGTCCAGTGAAGACACGCTCTTGTCGGCAGCCCCGTTTACCCATTTGTACGGCTTGTTCACCGTCAACATGGCGCTGGCTACCGGCGCTGCCATCGCGCTGCTGCCGGTGTTCTCTCCTCCGGCGATGGCCCAGGCGATACGCGTCATGCGCCCGAGCATCGGCTTTGCGGCCCCCGCGCATATCGCGGCCTGCATGAACGCCGGCTTGTTCGAAGGGCTCGATCTGACCTGCTTCCGATATGTGCAGCTCTCCGGCAGCGCAGTGCCGCCCGCGCTCGGACGCGCGCTTGAACCGTTGCTTGGCGGAGGACGCGTCATGCAGCTTTGGGGCATGACCGAGTTGCAGGCCGGCGCCTACACGCGGCTGGGTGATGGCTTGGTGGTGCGCACCGAGACCACCGGGCGCGCATCGCCGGGCACCGAGCTTAGGATCGTCGATGCCGCCGGCCTCGGCGTGGTAGCGGGGCAAGAGGGCGAGTTGCAGATGCGCGGTCCGTCCCTGTTTCAAGGCTACCTCAACAATGAGCAGGCGACGCGCGACGCTTTCGCCGCGGACGGATGGTTTCGCACCGGCGACCTGGCGACGCTTGATGGCGCCGGCAACCTGCGCCTGACCGGCAGGGTCAAGGACGTGATCAATCGCGGCGGCGTCAAGTTCAATCCAGCCGATGTGGAAGCCTTGATGCT
>JAYVWK010000501.1:0-6115 GCA_043786185.1 Burkholderiales bacterium | reverse complement strand
GGATGCGGCGCAGTGCCTGGTGTTCGACGAGGAAATGTGCACCAACTACGCGCCCGAACTCAACTCGATCACCTTCAACATGATTGGCCCGGTGCTGATTCGTTTCGGCACGCAGGCGCAGAAAGAGCGATTCCTGCCGGCGATCGCCTCGGGTATGCAGTGGTGGTGCCAGGGCTATTCGGAGCCCAATGCGGGATCGGATCTGGCGTCGGTCGTGACGCGCGCGGTGCGCCGCGGCGATTACTACGTGGTCAACGGGTCGAAGATCTGGACCTCGGGCGCCCAATATGCGGACTGGATCTTCTGCCTGACCCGCACTGACACGGAAGCGAAAGCGCAGGAAGGCATCTCGTTTCTGCTGATCGACATGAAGAGCCCGGGCATCACGGTGCGGCCGATCCGCGGCATCCATGGCTGGGAAGTGTTCAATGAGGTGTTCTTCGATGATGTCGAAGTGCCGGTGCAACAATTGGTCGGCGAGGAAAATCGCGGCTGGACGGTCGCCAAATCACTGCTTGAGTTCGAACGCCTGAAACTGGCGCGGGTGGGCGAGAACAAGCGGCGCATGGCGCGCGCCCGTGAAATCGGCTGGCGCGAAACCGAGCATGGGCGGCCGCTGATGCAAAGGCCGTGGTTTCGCAAGCGCTTCGCCGAATTGCAGATGCGCCTTTTGGCGCTAGAGGCCAACTCGGCGCGTTTTGTCGAGCGCTCGCAACTGGGCTTACCGGTCGGCGCTGAAGTGTCGATGCTCAAGCTGCGCGGCAGTCAATTGATCCAGCTATGGGAAGGCTTGACCGTCGATGCGCTGGGACCCGCGGCCCTGCCTTATGATGCCGCGGCGCTGGGCGGAGCAGCGAGTGCGCTGCCGGTGCCCGAACTGGCAGCCACCGCCTCGTCGCGGCGCTTCTTGTCGCGCGGCTTCACCATTGCCGGCGGGTCGAGTGAAATCCAGCACAACATTCTGGCTAAGCAGGTGCTCGGCCTATGAGCGCATTCACGCTGGACGAGAATCAGCGCATGCTGGCGGAAAGTGCGCGCAAGTACGTCGAGCGCGGCTATGGCAAGGCGGTGCGCGCGGCATCGCTCGCCGACCCGCAAGGTTGCGTGCCCGCACGCTGGAATGAATTCGCCGAGATGGGCTGGCTGGCGCTGCCGCTGCCTGAAGCCGCGGGCGGTCTGGGCGGCTCGCTGGCCGACATGTGCGTCCTGGCCGAGGAGCTGGGGCGTGGCCTGGTGGTCGAACCGTGGATCGCCTCGGGTGTGATGGCGGCCACGCTGCTGGCGGCCGCCGGGTCACCGGCGCAGTGCGCGCACTGGCTGCCGGCGTTGGCTGCCGGCGAGAAGCGGGTGGCGTTCGCGGCATGGGAGGCCGGTAGCCGCTTCGACGCCACACAACTGGACACTGTTGCCGAGGCCGTTGATGGTGCTTATCGGCTCAATGGCGTCAAGGAGCTGGTCCTGGGCGCGCCTGGCGCCGATGCCTTGATAGTTTGTGCCACATGCACCGCAGCGGGTGGTGGGTCGCGCCCCATGTTGTTGTTGCTCGAACCCGGCACGCCGGGCCTCGACCTGCAGACCTATGCGATGGTCGACGGCAGGCACGCTGCACACGCGAGCATGCACAACGTGACAGTGCCTTTCGACCAGCGGCTCGATGCTGGCAGCGATGCGGTGCAAGCGATCCGGCTCGCCATCGACCGCGCACTGGTCGTGCAATGTGCCGAAACCACCGGCGCCATGGCGCGCGCCCTGGAAATCACGCTCGACTATCTGAAAACCCGCAAACAGTTTGGCCGCGTTCTGGCCGGCAACCAGGTGCTGCAGCACCGCCTGGTCGATTTACATGTCGCCATCGAGGAAACCCGCGCGCTTACGCGTGCCGCCGCGCTTGCCTTCGGCGGCGCCGAAGATGAGCGCCAGCGCTATGTCGCCGCCGCCAAGGCCTACGCGTCGCAGGCGGCGCGCCTGATGTGGGAAGAGGTGGTGCAACTGCAGGGTGCCATCGGCATGACCGAGGAGTACCAGTTGGGCGCCTTTGTGAAGCACCTGGCGGTGTCGCACACCTTGTTCGGCGACAGCGAACAGCAGTTCGAGCGCATGGCAATGCTTGAAGACCACCTTCAAGCGGGGCGGTGAGGCACCAGCGGAGTCAGCGGCGCTGACTCCACGCCGGCGGCGACCAGCGCATGATTCGGACGCTTCGATGTAAAGAAATCAGCAAAAAGCAACGAAAAAGACGCGTCATAAGTATTTAATAAACGCAATGAAAATGTCAATAAAATCCGCTATGCTTAAGAGGACTTCCAGAAAACAGATTCGTCAAATGCAGACTTCCAATGCGCACTACCAGGAGCAGTCATGATTAGCAACGCGATCGCCCGTCGATTGGAAGCAATCCAGGCAAAGGGGGCTATGCGTTCGGCAGACGTTGCCAATGTACTCAACGTGCGTCCAGAAACGGTATCCCGATGGAATCAAGGCAAGGCATTTCCGCATCCCGCCACCGAAAAACAGCTTCTAGAGCTCGAGTTCATCATTGATCAGTTGTCCGATTTTTACGAACCCAAAGAAGCGCGCCTTTGGATATTTTCGCGGCAGCGTCTCCTTCAGGGAGGTGTCCCTGCGGAAATGATTCAATCGGGGCGGGTAGATGAGGTGCTCACGGCGGTCAATCAGTTGCGTGAAGGTGTCTTTCTCTGATTGCAATACTTCGTTTCAATGATTCACGATACCGCTCTTCTCGATCAGTTAGCTTCGTTCCCAATTGAAGGCTACAGCGGTACAACGTATCGAGCGACGCGCCAAACGCTTGACCCGTTGGTCAGTTCGACAAACGGAGGAAGATGGATGCCCAAGGGTGGCGCCAGCGTCCTGTACACAAGCCTGTCTCGCGACGGCGCTTTGGCGGAAATCGCGTTTCATTGGTCGCAGTTGGATCCGATGCCGTCGAAGCCTGTGCAGCTACATACGCTACAGGTGGTTGCGGAGCGCACTTTGCGCCTGGTGCGCGCGGACTTGCGAACGCTAGGTGTTTCTGATGAGGCATACTCGGCTATCAATCCTGCGCGAACTCAAGAAATTGGAGCGGTAGTTGAGTTCTTGGGCTGTGACGGTTTGGTCGCTCCTTCTGCGCGCTGGGAATGTGATCATCTGATTGTTTTTCCAGACCGTTTAGGCGCGGACATTTCCATCGACGCAATAGGAGCCGAGACCATCGACTGGATCGACTGGGCAAAAAACAATGGGTTGATGGAAAAATGATTTTCTTGATGCCTTTGCTCGATTCAATAAATGTCGCCGGATATGGCGGCACAGCCCTTTCTCGCGAATCACTGCGGCATAGGCGCAATCAAGCGTTGGAATGATTTGGATTGGCGTGCCGCGTCACTGGGGCGGAGACCGCCGTCTTTACCAATAGGGTAGGCAACCTGGCGGACGACCTTGCCCGGCGGAGCCGGTCGCCATAAATGCGTGTGGCAGCCGAACCGTGCCGCGCACTATTTAGGCGCGGCGGCAAAGCGAGCGCGAACGTCCTCGATGCGCGCACGATTGACGCCAAAGTCTCGCACCCCGAGCCTTGAGGCGGAACGAACGTGGATTTTTCTGTTCTGCGCATCGAGGGCGAATTCCACATCGTCGATAAATCCCATGACACTGGAGCGGAACTCGATCTGCATGTAGCCGGCGTCTTCCCGTACCACCGAGGCGCGCGGCGCCGCCTTGATAACGCCACTGAGCCTTGCCCATGCCTTGACCGCATCGTCAGTGAAGCTAAGTGGCTCGATGAAATGCGGTCGATCCGTCTTGAGATCGCTGGTGGAACTGACGCAATTGGGTTTCCACGAACAGGGTTTGAATTTGCCTGCCGCGAATCCCAAGCCCTGCGGGCGCTGGCCTGATAAAAGTCCCATTTGACCTCCGATGACGCTGCCGATTGTTGTGAGCGCGACAAGCCAGAATAGCGCATGTGCCAAGAGGCGCCACCAGGATATCTTGCCTGCTCCGATGACGCTTTCCATGCGCTGACATTACACGATAATCGCGGGATGTTGAATCAATGGGTGAGTGCCTGGGACCGGCGCCACGCCGCGCGAATCGCCGCCTGGCAAGCGACCGGGCGCGAATATGTGGGGCGCTTCGCGCCCTCGCCGACCGGCCCGCTGCACGCGGGTTCGCTGGTGGCGGCACTGGCCAGCTGGCTCGATGCGCGCGCACATGGCGGTCGCTGGCTGCTGCGCATCGAGGATCTTGATGCCCCGCGCGAAGTGCCGGGCGCCGCAGCCGGCATCATCGACTCCCTGCGCGCTTTCGGGCTGCACTGGGACGGCGACATCATG
The DNA here is from genome assembly GCA_043786185.1 of Burkholderiales bacterium. Taxonomy (GTDB): domain Bacteria; phylum Pseudomonadota; class Gammaproteobacteria; order Burkholderiales; family JAEUOS01; genus JAEUOS01. Next base: position 1,778 of record JAYVWK010000501.1, on the reverse strand, counting down.
CTGCAGAGCCGGCGCCACGCTGCCTACGAGGTCGCGCTAGATCGCCTGATGGCGCAAGGCTTGATTTACGCTTGTGCCTGCACGCGGCGCGAGATCGCCGATTCGGTCAGCCACCTGCGTGAACATGCGCACGGTCGCGAACTGGTTTATCCAGGAACCTGCCGCGAGGGCCTGGCGCCGGGACAAATGGCGCGCGCCTGGCGGGTTCGCGTGCCGGACGAGCGTATAGGTTTTGATGACGCCGCGGCGGGACCGCAGGCGCAAAATCTGGCCACGGAGGTCGGCGATTTCGTTCTCAGGCGCGCGGATGGCCAATGGTCCTACCAGCTAGCGGTGGTGGTGGACGATGCCGCAGAGGGCGTGACCCATGTGGTGCGCGGAGCCGACCTGATCGATTCGACTGTGCGCCAAATCCATTTGTGCCGCCTCTTCGGAATCGCCACGCCCAAGTACTTGCACGTACCGGTGGTCACCAACGCACAGGGTGAAAAGCTTTCCAAGCAAACCCGCGCGATCGCCGTCGATACTATGGAGCCGGATGCAGCATTGCGCGCTGCCTGGCGGCATTTGAACCTATGAGGGACGCGCCGCGTGAACCCGGTGCTACACTCGATTTCATCCGCTTTCCCGCACCGCTTTCCCGCACCGCTTTCCCGCAATATCCCAGCGACTCCGATGTCCGATATCCCCACCCTGCGCCGCATCCTCGCCGACCACAAGACCATCGCCGTGGTCGGCCTGTCGGCCGACTGGTTCCGGCCCAGCTATTTCGCCGCCAAGTACATGCAGGCGCATGGCTACCGCATCATTCCGGTGAACCCGAAGTACGCGGAGATTCTGGGTGAAAAATGTTACCGATCGCTCATGGAAATTCCGCTGCAGGTGGATCTGGTCGACTGTTTTCGCAAGGCGGAGGACATCCTGCCGATCGCGCAGGACGCTGTGTCCATCGGCGCCAAAGTGCTGTGGCAGCAACTTGGTGTTGCCAACTTCGAAGCCGATGCACTGGCACGCGCCGCCGGGCTTACGAGTGTGATGGATCGCTGCGTCAAGATCGAGCACGCGCGCCTGTTCGGCGGTCTGGGTTGGGTAGGCGTAAACACCGGGGTCATAACGGCCAAGCGCCCGAAGCAACTGGCTAACTGAAGATGGCGGACCACGCATACGATTTCGAAACCCTGACCCTGCATGCGGGGCAGATTCCCGATGCGGTCACCGGCGCGCGCGCCGTGCCCCTGTACCAGACCACCTCCTTCGTGTTCGATTCGGCCGAGCATGCCGCCAGCCTTTTCAACCTTCAAACCTTCGGCAACGTCTATACCCGCCTGTCGAACCCTACCACCGCGGTGTTTGAAGAACGCATGGCCGCGCTTGAAGGCGGGCGTGCGGCGGTCGCTGCCGCCAGTGGGCTGGCCGCACAGATGACGGCGATTCTCGCGATCATGAAGCAGGGTGATCATCTGGTGTCCGCATCCACGCTTTACGGTGGCACCATCGGCCAGTTCAGTGTCGGCTTCGAGCGCATGGGCATCAGCACCACGTTTGTCGACCCCGAGAATCCAGAGAATTTCAGGCGCGCGATCACGCCCGCGACCAAAGCCTTGTATGCCGAGACCATCGGCAACCCGCTGATCAACGTGCTCGATATCGCGGCGGTGGCCAAGGTGGCGCATGACCATGGCCTGCCGTTGATCATCGACAACACCATGGCCTCGCCCTATCTGTGCCGGCCCTTCGAGCATGGCGCCGACGTGGTGGTGCACTCGGCCACCAAGTAC
>JAYVWK010000500.1:0-3688 GCA_043786185.1 Burkholderiales bacterium | reverse complement strand
GACCTTCGCGCCATGTTTGGTCTTGAGGGTCATACCGACTTCGCGCATGCGCGCAAATGTGACGTCCTCCTGCGCCAGATCGACCACGCCGATCTCGATCGCTAGGTCCTCGGCCAGTTTGTGCTCCAGCCCCAGCAGGCGCACCTGACGCTTATGGCGCGGAATCGCGCGCGACAGGATCGAGATCACGCCGAAACGATCAGCGGTTGCCGCCGCCGTCAAGTAGGCACATTCCGCACTGCCATAGACCGGGCAGCCAAGGGTCTCACGCATGGCGTGAAATCCGGGGTCGGAAAAGCAGGCCAGCACGACCGCGTCGGACGCGCGCCGCTCTGGATGTGCCTCGAAATAGGCGATCAGCTTTTCGCTGATGCCATCCACATGCGCCTGCGACTCGATGCCGGGCGGCCCGCTACGCAGCGTATCGCAATCGATGGCCGGGCCGCCGGCAACCCGAAACGGTTCGAGAGCCTGGCTGATGTGGTCTGTCACGGTTTGCGTGCTGTTCGGGTTGATCACAAAAATGGTCTGGGTCATGCTGCTCTCCTGGGTTTGCTAGGTGCGGCCGGCCGCGGCCATGCGTTCGAGATAGGCGTTGGCTTCGAGGCCAAAACGGTCATTGGTGCGGGTGTACTGGTTGGCGAATAATCGCCCGACCGGGTGATAGTTGTCCATGCGCACCCGCATGGTCACAGGATCGATCAGTTCATCGCGCACATGGAGATGGCGCACCTGCGCTATCAGCAGGTGACGGGTGTCGATATCGATGCGGCTGTGCAGGGTGCATTCAAGCGCTGCGGGGGCTTCGGCCAGACGTGGCGGCTTCACCTGCACCGAAGGCTCGCAGGTGAAGCCGACCATGTCGATCTCGCTCACCGTAGCCGGGTAGTCGACGGAGCAGGCGTGCATCTTTTCGGCTATGGCCTCGTCCACCAGATTGACCACGAATTCACCCGAATCGGCGATGTTGCGCGCGCTGTCCTTCATCGCACCGGAATCGCGGTCCTCGATGCTGACGATCACGATCGGCGGCTCGTCGCCCATGACGTTGAAAAAGCTGAACGGCGCGGCGTTGACCACACCTTCCGCGCTTAAGCTGGTGATCAGCGCGATGGGGCGCGGCACCACCAGACCCACCAACAGCTTGTAGCGCCTGGCACGGTCGAGTTCGGCGAAATTCCATTGCATGAAGGCATGCCCTGATTGCAGTGGCTGTAATTGTACTGTCGGCTCGACTGTCCCCGCGTCGTCGATATCTACGTATCATTGACTGTGCCGCGCGTCGTGGCGCGCCGCTACCTTGTCACACCTCAAGAGGAAAACCGCCATGCTCGCCCTGTTTTTTGAAGTCTGCCCGCGCCCGGGCATGATGCAGCGCTATCTGGACATCGCCGCGGCGATGCGCCCGCTGCTCGATCAATCCGGCGGCTGCCAGTTCATCGACCGCTTCAAGAGCCTGGACCGCGAGGGCTGGCTGCTGTCCTACCAGATCTGGCGCGACGAAGCGGCCATGACCGCCTGGCGCGTGCACGGCGGTCATCACCAGGCGCAGACCAGCGGCCGTCACGAGGTGTTCGCCGACTATCGGCTGCGCGTGGCGCAAGTGGTGCGCGAAGAGGTGCCCGGCAAGCCGGCTTGGCAGCCACAGCGGCTCAATACCTGGAACGACCCGTCGGTCAAAGCGCCGCGCTACATGGTGGTGGCCGATTCCAGCGCACGCATCGATGCGCTTGGGAGCGCCGCGGTGGAGCGCTATGAAAGCCTGTACCGACCCGGCAAGTTCGCGCAGGTGGCCACCGTTGGCAGTGTTGCCGAAGCGCTGGACATGACCGAGGTGTGTCGTGAAGGCGGCCCGGTCGATACCTTCCGCATCTGCGAAGTGGAGCGTGACTACGGCATGTATGAGCGGTCCGAGGCGCCGCAATACTACGCAGCCGTGGCGCGACCGGCGCCGTAGGGATCAGCTGGGCGTGTACGCCAGGCGCAGGTAGATCGGCGCATAGGGCTCGGCTTGCGTCATGTCGACCAAGCCTTCGCGGATCAGTTCGAGCAGGGCCAGGAAGTGCACTACCGCCACTTGCACGGACACGCTGGCTGCGAACATCTCGGTGAATTCCACAAACCGCTGGCCCGCCAGGCGCCGCAGCATCAGGCTCATATGCTCGCGTACAGAAAGCTCGGCGCGACCGATACGATGGTGCTGGGTGAGCTTGGCGCGCCGCACCACGTCCAGCCAGGCCACACGCAGGTCTTCGGCGTCGACCTTGGGCCGCGCAACGGCGAAGCTCTCTTCCAGTGCCACCTGCACCGGCCAGAATTCGCGCCCCAATTGGGGCAGGGCATCGAGTTCCTGGGCGGCGCGCTTGATGCGCTCATACTCGAGCAAGCGCCGCACCAGTTCAGCCCGCGGATCCTCCGCCTCGCCGGTTTCTTCCGACTTGCGCACCGGCAGCAGCATGCGCGACTTGATTTCGATCAGGAGCGCAGCCATCAGCAGATACTCGGCCGCCAGTTCCAGGTTGGTGCCGCGAATCTGCTCGACATACACCAGGTACTGCGCGGTCACGCGCGCCATCGGGATATCGAGAATATTGAAGTTTTGACGCCGGATCAGGTACAAAAGCAGATCCAGCGGCCCCTCGAAAGTGTCGAGAAACACCTCGAGGGCGTCCGGCGGAATATAGAGGTCGCGCGGCAGCTCGAGCATCGGCTCGCCGTACAGGCGGGCGATGCGGGCGGCCTCAGGTGCCGCCGGGACTGGCTGATTGATCACCAGAGGAGCCGCCTCAAGGCGGACTTCGTCGATGACGGCTTCGGCACTCATGCTTCTGCAGGTCCAGGATCAGGTTTTGGTCTGATAGACGTAGGGCTGTTGCGACACACGAGCATCCGCGAGTTCCTGTACTTCGCCTTTGTCCTGCGGGCGGTCCCACAACAAGGCACGCCCCTCTTTCTGCGCAGCGGCAAGCCCGGGGTTCTTTGCGTGCAGTTCACGAATGAACAAAGTGATTTCCGATTCGTACATATGGTGTACCTCTGGTCAAGAACCACAATCTATAGCGTATTGTAGCGCAGTTGCCGGGCTTCGCAAATCAGCGTATCTTTAGCCATTCGGGATGTCAGCGGACTCCCGTCGGCCTTTAATTCCCGGCCGCGACGGTGTCCCGTCCAAGCTCCGCGTTCTTCGCTTGGGAGTAAGCATTGGACACCGCACCCTCATTGTCGTTGCATGCCGTTTCAGCCGCCTCCTTGAATGCGCTGTTGGGCGGCCCGCGATCACCCTGGCTTCTGGATGTGCGCAAGGCGCCGGCCTTCGACGCGGCCGAATTCACTCTGCCCGGCGCCCTGCGCTGTGCGCCGGAGCAAGTAGCCGCTGAACTCGATCGCCTGCGCGGCAAACAGGTCGTGACGTTTTGTGTACATGGCCATCAGGTCAGCCAGAACGCGGCGCAAACCCTGCGCGACGCCGGCATTGACGCACGCTTCCTCGTGGATGGTATCGAGGGCTGGCACGAGGCGGGTCTGCCCACCATGCAGAAGCTGACCGATTGCGCAGTGCCGGCAACACTCGGTCAACCGAGCCGCTGGATCACCCGTGAACGTCCGAAAATCGATCGCATCGCCTGCCCCTGGCTGATTCGACGCTTCATCGACCCCGATGCGCGCTTCCTTTACGTTCCCGCCGACC
>JAYVWK010000499.1:0-2571 GCA_043786185.1 Burkholderiales bacterium | reverse complement strand
TAAGTCTCGGCGGGTACTTCAAGCAGTTGCAGACGAGGGTCTTGCTCGCGAATGAAAAAGAAATCGCGGTCCTGTGTGAGTACGGGCTGTCCATGCTCGATCGCGACGGCCGCGATCAGGCAGTCATTGGGCGATCGTATGGTCACACCTCGCCAGCGGCAGCGCGCGTAAAGAGCGGCCGCATGCCGCGCCGCCTCGCGCAAGTCGGCCGGAATACACAACGGAAAGGCCGATAACGTGCGCGCCAGGGCATCCAGATGGGATTGATCACGCGCACCTTGCAGCACCTCCTGCAGCACAGTCGGTGTGAGCCAGACCTTTGCCTGGGTAGCAAGATAGGCACGCACCGCGCGCGCCGCGGACGAAGGACGCAAGCCCAGGAAATCCACCCAAACCGAACTGTCGACAATCATGCCGCGCGACGCTTTGGCACATCACCTGCAGGGTTCTTGGGATCGTATTGGGGATCCATGATGCCCGCTCCGAACAGTTTGAGAATAGCGGAGTAGTCCGGTGCCTCGGCGACGTATTCGCGCATCGCGACATGAAGCGCTTCGCGCTTGGTCCTGGCGCCAGCCTTTTTCATGACTTTTGCAAGGAGCTTGTCATCGATATCCACGTTGGTTCGCATGTTTACACCACCATGTGCATTACGTACACCAAGTATAGCGAATCAGTGCGTTGGTCGATACGCCCGATCCGCAACACCAGGCACGCACGCGAATAAAGGGGCTCAGCCGCCGCACTCGCTGATTCGGCGCTCCAGGTAGCCGCGCTCCGCCGGATTGCGTACTAGCGCCAGCGCTGCCGCGTAAGCCTCGCGCGCCTCGACAAGCCGGCCCAGGCGGCGCAGCAAATCGGCACGCGCCGCCGGCAACAGGTAATAGCCCTGCAGCTCTTCACGATCCTCCAGCCGCGCGATCATTTCCAGGCCGCGCTCGGGGCCTTCGGCCATTGCCAGCGCCACTGCGGCGTTGAGCTCGACCACCGCCCCTGGCTGCTCCTGCAGCAGGCCGCCATACAGGGCGGCGATCTGCTTCCAGTCGGTGTCGACGGCGCGCCCGGCCTGCGCATGCAATGCGGCAATCGCGGCCTGCAACTGGTAAGTCCCACGCCGCCGCAAGGCCAGCGCGCGATCGAGCAGCGCCATGCCTTCGCTGATGGCGGCCCGATCCCAACACCCGCGATCCTGCTCTTCGAGCGACACCAGCGCACCCGTTCCATCGACCCGTGCCGCACGCCGCGCGTGGTGCAGCAGCATGAGGGCCAGGAGACCGATCAACTCGGGTTCCTGCGGCATCAATTCGACCAGCAGGCGCGCCAGCCGGATCGCCTCGACGCACAGGTCGGTGCGGATCAGTTGTGGCGCCTCGGTGGCGGCGTAGCCTTCGTTGAACATCAGGTACACCACGCTCAGCACCGCCGCCAGCCGCTCCGGTAGAAGCTCCTGCGCCGGTACCGCATAGGGAATCCCGGCGTCGAGAATTTTTTTCTTCGCCCGTACCAGGCGTTGCGCGGTGGTCGCCTCAGGCTCCAGAAAGGCACGCGCGATCTCGCGAGTCGACAACCCGCACAGGGTGCGCAGCGCCAGCGCCATTTGCGCCGCCTGGCCGAGCGCCGGGTGACAGCAGGTGAATACCAGGCGCAGGCGGTCATCTTCGACGCCGGAAACCTCGGCCGGGTCGGCATCTGCGCAGGTCGCTTCAGGCGCTGCCAGATCCGCCGGTTCATCGGTATAGATGGGGCCAGTGCGGCGCCGGCGCAGCAGGTCGAGCGCGCGCCGTTGCGCAACCGTGGTGAGCCAGGCCGCCGGCACTCTCGGCAGGCCCTGCGCCGGCCATACTTCGATCGCCTTGGCGAAGGCATCCTGCAGCGCGTCCTCAGCCAGATCGAACTCGCCGAAGCGGCGAATCAATCCGGCCAGCACGCGCGGCCCATGGTCGCGGCAGATGCTGTCAATGGCGGCCGTCAGCATGATCGATCGGCCGCGCCCACAACCCGCTAGATCGGATCGGTCGTCATGCCCACCGGGCGGACTTCGATCGAGCCCCCCTCCGATGCCGGGCAACGCGCCGCCCATTTGACCGCTTGGTCGAGATCGCTCACATCGATCAGGTAGTAGCCGCCCAATTGCTCCTTGGTTTCGGCAAACGGGCCATCGGTGGCGATGGTCTTGCCGTCCTTGACGCGCACCGTGGTGGCGGTCTGGGTCGGCTTGAGTTCGGCGCCGCCCCGTAATACACCGGCCGCGCGCATGTCAGCGCCATACTTGCCGAAGGCGGCATACATCTGCTTTTGCGCCTCGGGATTGCCGGCCATCATCGCAAAGCGCTTCTCGTCGCCGTAGATCAGGATCATGTATTGCATGGTGGTTCCTTTCGGTGAGTTGTCGGCCCCGCGCTTCGGGGTTACCACCGTGACGCGCATGGGGTACCAATTTCGACAGTTGCCGGAAAAAATATTCGCGCTGTCGCCCGAATGCATCGCACCCGCACAAGACCGACTCGAAATCGCGATGATGCGCCATGCCGCCTGCCGCGCGGCACCCGGCACCGAGGCAGCGGCCGACTA
>JAYVWK010000498.1:0-6448 GCA_043786185.1 Burkholderiales bacterium | reverse complement strand
CCGTGCAGAAGCCCGCCACCGCCGGCAACACCGCGGCGGCGGCGCCAACTGGCGCAAGCGGTGGTCTGCCATTTGCGTTGCAGCAGGCTCTCAAGAACTTTCCGGTGACTCTGTACACCACCAACGAGTGCGACGCCTGCAACCAGGGCCGCGACCTGCTGGTCAAGCGCGGGGTGCCATTTACCGAAAAAACCGTACGCAACCAGGATGACTTCAAGGTCTTCAAGGATGCGACCGGTGCCGCTCAGGTACCGGTGATGATGGTGGGCAGCGGCAAGCAGGTCGGGTTCGAAGAGGGTGCCTGGAACGGCGCGCTCAACGTGGCCGGCTATCCGCCCAACAGTCTGCTGCCCGCGAGCTACAAGAATCCGCCCGCTGCACCGGCAGCGCCGCTCACGCCACCCAGCACTACGGCATCCGCACCGCCGGCACCGGGCGGACCGGCGGTGGCCCCGGGTGCCAATGCGCCACCGGCTGGCAATACGCCCTCGGCCGGCACCTCCCCGGCACCCGACCCGGCGGCGAATCGGCCTTCGTGGTTCAAGGGCTTCTGACCACCTGGGCTTGCGACAATCGCTACGGCCGCATCACCCGGGCGATCGGCAGGGCTTCGCTGGCTGGTCAGGTACTTTGAGGATTCGCCGCGGCTGCGCCGGCACGGGGCTGCATGATTACCTGCCTTTTTTGTCATACTGAAAGCCCATGCGCTTAGCCACCTGGAACGTGAATTCGCTGAACGTCCGCTTGGGCCATGTACTGGACTGGCTGGCTGGCGCGGATGTGGACGTGTTGTGTCTGCAGGAGCTCAAGCTGCCCAACGAAAAGTACCCGCTGGCCGAATTGCGCGCCGCCGGCTACGACTCGGCGGTCAATGGCCAGAAGACCTACAACGGCGTGGCCATCCTGTCGCGCCTGCCGATGGCCGACATTCATGCCGACATGCCCGACTACGTGGACGAGCAAAGGCGCGTGATCGCAGCAACCATTGGCGGCGTGCGCATTGTGTGCGCCTACTTTCCGAATGGCCAGAGCCTCGAATCGGACAAGTACCGCTACAAGCTCGACTGGCTGGACGGCATGCAGGCGTACGTGGCGCAGCAACTCACGCAGCACCCAAGACTCGCATTGCTTGGCGACTACAACATCGCACCGGAGGACCGTGACGTGCACGATCCGGCTGCTTGGGAAGGCCACGTACTGGTCAGCCCGAAGGAAAGGGCGGCGTGGAGCGCGTTGCAGGGCCAGGGCATGGTCGATTGCTACCGCTTGTTCGAGCAGGCCGAGAGAAGTTTTTCCTGGTGGGACTACCGCATGATGGGCTTTAGACGCAACGCCGGCATGCGCATCGACCATATCCTGGCGTCGCCGCAACTATCTGCGGATTGCCGCGCCTGCGTCATCGACCGGGCGCCGCGCAAGCTCGAAAAACCGTCGGACCATGCTCCCGTGGTCGCCGACTTCGCGATATAGCAAATGCTTGGACGAGAGTTGTTCCGCGGCCCCGGAATCTCGATGCATCAAGCATTTGGATTTAGCTTCAATCGGTTTTCATCAATCTGTCAGGACACATGCGCAAACACGCCATACCCGCCCTTGTATTGAGCCTCCTCGCCGCCGCTTGCGACGGCCTTTTCACCGGCGAGCAAGTCGCGCGCTTCCCGCTGCAGGCGCGCGATGGCGGCTACGCGCCGCTGACCGTCACGCTCGGGCCCGACATGAACCCGATCGCACTCAATCTGCAGGCGGCATATGCCGCGAACGCCGCGGAGGCCGGCAAGTGGAACAGCTATCGCGCCACCTTGAGCAAGGGCGGCGTGAGCGTCGCGACCGGCACGTTTCAGGTCAACAACACCAGTACCCCCATGAGCGAGAGCGCGCAGGTGATTTCACGCACCATGCTCGTAATCGACGTGGCCGAAGTCGGCGACTATGAACTGGTCATCGACCTGACCGCGCCAGTCGCGGTGACACTGGAAAACGCACAACTCGAATTGCGCCGCAACATACGCCGCCCGGAGGCCAAGTAAGCGCAAACGGCGCCTTGCGGCGCCGTTTGCGCCCCACCTGCAATCACGTCACTTTCAGCCCAGCATGTCATGCCAGATGTTCTTGGCCCATGCGTTGGCGTAAGCGCCCTCCAACTCGGAGGCGGCAGTCGACAGCCCGCCTGAACCCGGCACCGCCTTCATGGTCTTGTCCTTGGGGTCGTAGGCGTGCACGCTGGCCACATGCACCACGTTGCGATCATCGACAAACGAATAACAGGTGTTCGCCATCATGGGAACCGGCGATGGCGTGCGCCCGTTCATCAGTTCGACGATCGCCGCGGCCGCGACCTTGCCATGTTGATTGGCCATGTGACCGGACTTGGGCATCGCCGGCGCGGAAAGCGTGGCATCGCCCAGCACGTGAATGCCCGGCCGCGCTAGTGATTCCATCGAGAGCCAGTCGACGCCGCACCAGCGGTTGTTGGCGGTGATGAGTCCCGCCTGCTGCGCGATGGTGCCGGCACGCATCGGCGGCAGCACGTTGAGAACGTCGGCCTTGACGTCCGCACCGACATCGAGCACCGCGGACATGGTCGCGAGATTGATGTCCTTGACCTCGTTGTTGTTGCGGTACTCGATCAAGCCCTTGTACTGGCCGTTCCACTGCGCCTTGAACAAGCCGGCCTTGGAAACCACGTCTTCATTGGCATCAAGGATGATGACCTTGCTCTTGGGCTTGGCCTGCTTGAAATAGTGCGCGACCTGGCAAGCCCTTTCATAGGGGCCGGGCGGACAGCGATACGGCGCGCGCGGAATCGACAACACATAGACGCCACCATCGCGCATCGCCTCCAACTGCTGGCGCAAGGCTACAGTGTCCGGCCCGGCCTTCCAGGCATGCAGCACCCGTTCGCGGGCCTGCGGATCCTTGAGGGCGCTGATCTGATCAAACATGAAATCGACACCCGGCGAAACAATCAGGCGGTCATACGCCAGATCCTGGATTTTCTTCAACTCGACCGTTTTCTTGTCGACATTGACCTTGGTGACTTCATCGTTGATCACCTGCACACCGTATTCGCGCAGGCCGGCGTAACCCACCGTCAGATCTTCGATCTTGCGACTGCCGCCGAGCACGAGGTTCGATAAAGGGCAGGAAACGAAGCTGCGGTTCATCTCGATCATGAACACTTCAATGGCGCCCTCGGACCACATGCGCAGATACTTGGCTGCCGTGGCGCCGCCGTAACCGCCGCCGATCACGATGACGCGGCCGATCTTGGCCGGTTGCGCGGCGGTTGTCGCACAACCAGCCAGCGCCAGCGCACCGGCCGCACCCGAGGCCCGGAGGAAATCGCGGCGGTCGAAAGGCCTGTTGGAATTTTGCATGGTTCCCCCTACCTGGCCGGCTTCTGGGCGGCGAAAAACGCAGCCATCAGAGCGGTCTGTTCATCGGTGTAGCCCTTGGCGATCTGATGCATAATGGTCGCCGCCGGTCCGCTACGCTGACCGCTCCTGAACGCGTTCATCTGCGCGATCATGCCGGCCTGGGCCTGACCGGCCAGGCCAGGAATGCCACCCTGACTATGCCCGTTGGTGCCATGACAATTGGCACACTGTGCCGCCAGATTGCGTCCCTGGTTGCGGTCCTGGGCCGATACCGAAGCCGCAGTGAGTAGCAGTGCCAACGCCAATACCCGTTTGAGTCTCATGCTGTGTCGTCTCCTTTTGGTCGAGTCAGTAAATCGAAGCGCCAGCCACTGTACCCGATGCGCCCGCATAAATGAAGGGATCGGGCGGCGTACGATCATGCACCCACAAGAGTGCGCCCGTGCCGGGCGCACGAAAAAAAGGCCGCCCGCAGGCGGCCTTTGGCGAATCCGGGGCAGCTCTAGAGCACTTCGACCGATTCGTCGTTGGTCTTGCCGTCGGACTTGGGTTCTTCACCCGCATACACGGTGAGCTTCACCTTTGCTTCCTCTCCCTCGCCTTCAAGATCGACCGTAACCTTGCCGCCAGTCACCAGTTTGCCGAACAGCAGTTCGTCGGCCAAGGCCTTGCGAATAGTGTCCTGGATCAGGCGTGACATCGGACGCGCCCCCATGAGCGGGTCGAAGCCTTTCTTGGCAAGGTGCTTGCGCAACGCATCGGTGAAAATCGCCTCGACTTTTTTCTCGTGCAGTTGTTGTTCAAGCTGCATCAGGAATTTGTCGACCACGCGCAGGATCACATCCTCGTTGAGCGCCTTGAACGAGATGATCGCATCCAGACGATTGCGGAACTCCGGGGTGAACATGCGCTTGATGTCGCCCATCTCATCGCCGGCCTGCTTGGCGTTGGTGAAGCCCATCGACGACTTTTGCAGCGATTCGGCGCCGGCGTTGGTGGTCATGATGATGATCACGTTGCGAAAATCCGCCTTGCGCCCATTATTGTCGGTCAGGGTGCCATGGTCCATGACCTGCAGGAGAATATTGAAAATGTCCGGATGGGCCTTTTCAATTTCGTCCAACAAAAGTACCGCGTGCGGCTTCTTGGAGATCGCCTCGGTCAACAGGCCACCCTGATCGAAGCCGACATAGCCGGGCGGCGCGCCGATCAGGCGGCTTACCGCATGGCGCTCCATGTATTCGGACATGTCGAAGCGAATCAGTTCGATGCCCATCGTATAGGCCAGTTGGCGCGCCGCTTCGGTCTTGCCCACACCAGTGGGGCCGGAAAACAGGAAGTTGCCGATCGGCTTTTGCGGATTGCCCAGACCTGACCGCGCCATCTTGATGGCGCCCGCAAGCGCCTCGATCGCCTGATCCTGGCCAAACACCACGTTCTTCATGTCGCGATCGAGAGTGGCCAGTTTGCTGCGGTCGTCTGACGACACGTTGTGCGGCGGAATGCGCGCGATCTTGGCAATGATTTCTTCGATGTCGGTCTTGCCGATCACCTTTTTTTGCTTGGATTTGGGCAGAATGCGTTGCGCCGCGCCGGCTTCGTCGATCACGTCTATCGCTTTGTCGGGCAACTGGCGATCGTTGATGTAGCGTGCCGACAACTCGGCCGCGGTCGTGATGGCGGAAGCAGAATACTTGATGCCATGATGCTCTTCGAAGCGCGATTTCAGGCCGCGCAAAATTTGCACGGTTTCGTCCACCGATGGCTCGTTGACATCGATCTTCTGGAACCGTCGCGCCAGCGCGTGATCCTTCTCGAACACCCCGCGATATTCGACATAAGTGGTGGCGCCGATGCACTTGAGTTGCCCGCTGGAGAGTGCCGGCTTGAGCAGGTTGGATGCATCCAGTGTGCCGCCGGAAGCCGCGCCTGCCCCGATCAAGGTGTGGATCTCGTCGATGAACAGTATGGCCTTCGGATTGTTGGTCAGCTTCTTGAGCACGCCCTTCAAGCGCTGCTCGAAATCGCCACGGTACTTGGTGCCGGCCAGCAAGGAGCCCATGTCAAGTGAATAGACCACCGAGTCCTTGAGGATTTCCGGTACTTCGCCTTCGACTATGAGCTTGGCGAGACCCTCAGCGATCGCGGTTTTGCCCACGCCCGCCTCGCCCACCAGCAAGGGGTTGTTCTTGCGGCGCCGACACAGTGTCTGTATTACCCGCTCAAGTTCCAGCGCACGCCCGATCAGCGGGTCGATCTTGCCCTCGGCTGCCGATTTGTTCAGATTCTGCGTGTATTGCTCCAGCGGGCTTTGCTTGCCATCGCTTTCCTGCTCGGCTTCCTGGTTCTCGGCCTTGTCGGCACCCGCCTTTTCCTTTTCGGGCGGCTGCTTGGTGATGCCGTGGCTGATGTAGTTGACGACATCAAGCCGGGTGATGCCCTGTTGATGCAGGTAGTACACCGCGTGCGAATCCTTTTCGCCGAAGATCGCCACCAGCACATTGGCGCCGGTGACCTCCTTCTTGCCATTCGACGAGGATTGCACATGCATGATGGCGCGCTGGATCACGCGCTGGAAACCCAGGGTCGGCTGAGTGTCGACATCCTCGGTGCCGGCCACCGTGGGTGTGTGCTCCCCGATGAACTGGCCGAGATTCTTGCGCAGGTCATCGATATTGGCGCCCACCGCACGCATCACTTCGGCCGCGGTCGGGTTATCCAGGAGGGCCAGCAGCAGGTGTTCAACTGTGATGAACTCATGCCGCTTTTGCCTTGCTTCGACAAACGCCATGTGCAGACTGACTTCCAACTCTTGCGCAATCATTTTTCGCCTTATTCGCCGGAGCATCCGGCATGCAAACAAACTCTACACCAAAACCTTTTTGAGGCGCCCAAAAATTTTGGGCACCTTGTCAGAAGGCTTACTCGGTTTCTTCCATTGTGCACTGAAGCGGATGCTGATGCGCACGCGCATGCTGAGTCACCAGGTCCACCTTGGTACCGGCCATGTCCTTGGGATAGATCCCGCAAACCGCCATACCTTCGCGATGCACCTTGAGCATGATCTGCGT
>JAYVWK010000497.1:0-3233 GCA_043786185.1 Burkholderiales bacterium | reverse complement strand
GTGTTGCCGGCCAGTTCGGCCAGCAGCAGGTGAAATTCGCCGGTCAGGCGAATCAGGGCACGCGGATCGGCGTGCGCGAAGGCCTCGGCTTCCTTTTGCAGATGGCAGGTCAGGCGTGACTCGAGCGCACGGTCGGCACGCGCCGCCAGCGTTTGCACGATCGCGGGTTCAAGCAGGCGCCGCACCTCAAACACCTCGCGCGCCTGTTGCGCGGTGGGCTCGCTTACGAACGCGCCGCGATTGGCGTGCAGCGTGACGATACCTTCGTGGGCCAGGCGCGTGAGCACTGAACGTATGCGCGTCCGGTTGACCTTGAAAATACCGGCCAGGCGCTCCTCGATGAGCTTGGTGCCCGGCGGCAGTCGGCGCTCCGCCACCGCCCGCATGATGCGATCGACCATCTCGTCAGGCGTGGGCGGCTTTGCGGCGGAGGGCTTGGATGCCATGGCGGGCGATTGTAATGCGCGCTGCGGCGGCCCACGTGCGCTCACCGGCGTGCAAGGGGGCAGCTAAAGCAGATGCATAAGGGTAATCTTACTGGTGCGCACCAAAATGGCTCATTCGTCTACAGGTATGCACCTAAATAGTGTACAAAGTATTTATCGTTTTGTTGACAACTTTTTTATAAATCGTATACAGTTAGTCCGTTGGCAGCTTGAAATCGGTTTCAAGCACGTTTCCTGCATAGGCATTCACTGCACCCCCTTCACTGCACCCCCTTTAAGACGCCGCGGCCCGACATGAAACTGCTCCTCATCAACGGCAATCGCACCGACGCGGTCACCCAAGCGGTGGCGGCCGAAGCGCGCGCGGTCGCCGCGCCGGATACCGAAATCACCGCGCTCTCGGCCGGGTTCGGCGCCAACATCGTCTTCTCGCATGCCGAAAACACCATCGCCGGGCATGCCGTGCTGGATTGCCTTGCGCGCAACTACGCCGGCTACGACGCGGTCGTGCTGGCGATCTCGTTTGATTCCGCCTTGGCCGGTGCGCGCGAGTTGCTGCCGATTCCGGTGCTGGGCATTACCGAGAGCGCCCTTCTCACCGCCTGTCAGCTGGGCCGGCGCATCGGCGTGGTCACCGTCGGTCATGTGTCGACCGGCCTGTATCGCGAAGTGTTCGAACGTAGCGGCGTAATGGCGCGCATCGCCGCGATTGGCACGGTCGATCTGGCAACCGCCGGCGAATACCTGTCGCCGCAGGAATTCGACGCCCGCGTGGTCGCTGAAGGCCGGCGCCTGATCGCCCACGACAGCGTCGATGTGGTGGTGGCCTGTGGCGCGGCGCTGGCCGGCGTGGCGCACCGTGCACGCGATGCGCTGGAGGTGCCGCTGATCGATGGCATCGGCGCTGCGGTGCGGCAGGCCGAGGCCCTGGTGCGCGGCGGCTATCGGCTGCGGCCACGGCCGCCCGCACCGCGCGCCACCATGGCCGGCGTTTCGCCGGAACTCGCGGCGCTGTTCGCGCGCGACTGACGGGCCGGGCATGGCACGCACCCTGATCCGCCAGGCGCGTGTGCTGACCTTAGATGACGAGGGCCGCGAATACCCCACAGCCGACATCCTGATCGACGGCAACCGCATCGCCGCAATCGGCCCGAACTTGGCCGCCGAAGCCGTCGACCGTGTGATCCAGGCGCACGGCAAACTGGCGATGCCGGGCCTCATCAACGGCCACTTTCATTCGCCCGGCAACATGATGTGCGGCGCGCTCACCGACATGCCGCTGGAACTTTTCATGCTGTTCGAGGTACCGCCGGGCGGCGAAGGCCAGGTCGGTGCGCGCATGGCCTATGCGCAAACTCTGCTGGGCGCCGTCGAGATGCTCAAGGCCGGCATCACCGCGGTGCATGACGACCCCTATCACAACCCCGAGCCCAGCCCAGAGGGGATCGACGCGATCATGCAGGCCTATGCCGATTCGGGCATGCGCGCCACCGTCTCGATCAACCATCCGAACCGGATCGAGCACGAAAAGTACCCGTTCTTGAAGGAGTTGCTGCCGTCGCCAATCAGCGAGCGCATGGATGCCGCGCACCGCTGGACAGCGGCTGAAATCGGCAGCCTGTACCAGTGGTTTCTCAAGCGTTGGCATGGCGCCGCCGACGGTCGGCTGCGCGTGGCGGTATCCAATTCGGCGCCGCAACGGGTCACCGACGATTACTTCGCAACGCTCTCGGAAATCAGCCGCGCGCACGACCTGCCTTTCAACATCCACCTGCTGGAAACCCGCCTGCAGCGGGTATTCGGCCAGGAGGTATGGGGAAAATCGCTGGTGCGCCAGGTGCACGATCTGGGTTTTCTTGACGAGCGCATGCTGGCCATCCACGCCATCTGGGTCGACAGTGCCGACATGGAACTGTTAGCCGCGGCCGGCTGCACGGTGGCGCACAACCCGGTATGCAACCTGAAACTGGGCAGCGGCGTGATGCCGTTTCGTCGCTTGCGCCAACATGGCATACCGATTGCATTGGGTACCGATGAACGCAACACCGACGACACAACCAATGTGTGGGGAGCGATGAAAACCGCTGGCCTGATCCACAAGATTGCCGAACCCGACTACCGCGACTGGCCCACGGCCGCCGAAGTGCTGGCCTGCGCCACCCGCGGCGGCGCGCGCGGCATGCGCCTGGCGGGCGAGATCGGCCAGTTGAAGCCCGGTGCTAGCGCCGACCTGATCCTGATCGACTTGGACACTTGGCCCTTCACCCCGCTCAACAACTTGGAGCGCCAACTGGTGTTCTGCGAAAACGGCGCTTCGGTGCGCCTGACCATGGTCGCCGGCCAAGTGGTGGTCGAAGACGGCCGCGTGCTGAGCGTCGACGAAGCCGCGCTGAAAGCGGAAGTACGCGAGCTGGCGGTCGAGTTCGGCGCCAGCCTGGCGGCCACCAAGCGTGCCGCAGCCAGTCTTGAACCGCACTATCGCGCCATGCTCATGCGGGCGCAGAAGGTCGACGTCGGCATGGAACGCCGCGCCGGCCCCATGCATCCATGAAAGAGACGCCGATGCTCCCCAGCCACGAACGCTTCGACTATTCGGCCATCACCGAGCGGCCCGGCTTTACCTGGCCTCACGGCAAGCGCCTGGCAATCTATGTGGCGCTCAATCTCGAGGCCTATGCGTTTGGTGAAGGCCTGATCGAAGAGATCGCAACACCGGGGCCGGGGCCGGCACCGGATGTGATGAACTGGTCGTGGCTGGAATATGGCAACCGCGTCGGCGGCTGGCGC
>JAYVWK010000496.1:0-3703 GCA_043786185.1 Burkholderiales bacterium | reverse complement strand
GCACAACGATCCCGGCGCCAGCATCGAAGTCGTATTGCTCACGCACAATCGCCTGTCCGCGGCTTTCGTATGGCACCTCAAACTGCTGCTGCAGATCACCGTGCAGTTTTACGCCGCCAAGGCGCGCGAACAACGCTTGCGTGAACAGCAATACCTGCGCGCGGTGCACGAAACCGGCGCGCGCTTGACCCATGACGTGAAGAACTTGCTGCAGTCGCTCGATGGCCTGGTCGGTGCCGCAGCGGCGCTTGACGACGATACGCAGGTGCGGCGGCTGGTGCAGCGCCAGTTGCCGGAGATTTCGCGCCGCCTTGCGCAGACCCTGGTCAAGCTCCAACAACCAGGCGGCGATGCGCAGCCCACGCTGAGCCTAGGTGCATGGTGGTCGGATCTGTGTACCCAATACTCCTCGCAGGATGTCCGCTTCGACAGCAACGGATCGGTCGATGACATGCCGATACCTGCGGCGTTGTTCGCCAGTGCCGCTGACAACAGCTTGCAGAACGCGCTGCAAAAGCGCAGGTCCGAACCGGGCATAGCGATTCGGGCGGGCATTGGCGCCGATCTCGACCGGATTGTTTTTTCGGTCGAGGATTCGGGTAGTCCGATCGCGGCTGATCTGGCCGCCAAGCTGCTTGCCGGACCGGTGGCCTCGCGCAATGGCCTGGGTATCGGGCTCTACCAGGTGGCGCGCCAAGCTGAGGCCCTGGGCATGCGCTTTCGACTGGTGGAGAACCGAACAGGCTGCGTCCGCTTCGCCCTCGAAATGCCTGTGCGGAACGCCAGCTTGCCTAGCGCAGGCGCAAGCCGGACTGGATCATCCGGCTGACCAGTGTATTGGCACCGATGAACACGAGCTGATCGTCAAACAGACAGAGATTGGAACCGCCATTGTCCGCGCAGCCACCAGAGGTGGTATCGAGCGGCGGGCGCGCGATGAACGGATTCGCGGCGAGCCTGGCACCGGCGGCGATCGCGCCGAGTGCCGGGCCATTGAGTGCTTCGTCGGTACCACCAGTCGGTACCGGATACACCGTGCCGTCCTGACTGGTACCACCAGCCCGGTTCGGGCCGTGCGAGAGCACCACCGCCACCGCGCCCGTGGCCGGGACCACGGTCGAGTCCATCAGGAATACCGAGCCGGGCCTGCCGACTTGGCCATCACGGATCGGAATATCACCTGTATCTGCGATTTCGAACGTGCAGCTGTTCGGATTGGAGGTGCTGCTGGTACACCCAGTCGGTACGCCACCCGACGTGCAGCCCGCAAGTGGCGAGCCGGCCTGGTTCAATCCGGCGGTCGTGCCGCAAATCCAGTTGGGGTCGGTGCCGCTGCGCGTGAATTCGGCGCTCACCCGGTAGCGAAAGCGGGTGCCCCAATAGTCGGTCTGCTGCACGCCGAGTGTGACCCAGGGCAGGAAACCCTCGTAGATGCCGCCCGTACAGCCGAGCGTCGGCGTCGCCCCGCTGGCATTGCGGTCTTCCACGCCGTCGCCAGTGCGATCCGGGCACGGTAGCCTGCCGTTGATGGCGGCGAATGAAAGCAGTGCATCGCGTGCGGCGTCCAGGCGTTCCTGGTTGGCATTGGTCTGGGAAATCTGGAACAGGCGGTTGACCGGGCCCAGCGCGCCCACCAGGACCAGGCCGATGACCAGCATCACGATTGCAATTTCGGTGAGCGTAAAACCGGATTGCCTGCCGGGCGGTTTCATGGCGCCACCACCACTGTCTTGTCGTTGAAGTTGCGTGCAAGAGGCGCGGTGGGCGCGTCATAGCGAATGTCGAGGTTGGAGTTCTCCAGGCTGTCAAGGTAGTCGGCAAGCAGGGACGACGGCCGAACTTGCGCCACAGCGGGGCGCGAGGCGGCGAAGGGCGCCGTGATGATGGCCGGCCCGGCACCGATCAACACTGCGCGCGCGTTGGCCACAGATCCTGCAGCCAGGCGAATGCCTGAAGCGCCGCCGCAGTTGGCCAGCGAGCTCGCCGCAGGGGTGGGCTGGGTGCAATCGGCGGCCACGTTGTAGATCATGTAGTCGCCCCATGAATTGGCGTTGAACCAGCCTTGCACCTGGGCGGAAAACTCCGGGTGCGTGCACGGGCTCGGGTTGGGCGGCACCGAAGCGGGCGTGGTCGGCACAGTCGGCGGCAGGCCAAGCAGGGTGCCGTTCTCGCACTGGCCGCGCAGTCGCGGAGTGAGTGTGAGTTGGGTCAAGGGTGCGGCGAACGGGAAAAACCGGTTGGCGGCGTAGTAGGCGCGCAGCACGTCGGCGATGTACTGGGTGGCGCGCCGTTCGGCCAGCTCCATCAACTCGTCGATGGTCACATAAAGCAGGCGGTCGTTGCATTGGTACGGTTGTGCAAACGAGGGGTCATCAGCGCCGACTTGCGCGGGCGGCGCGCACTGGATAAAGCTGAGGCCGACGTTGTCGGGCCAGTTGAAGCGCGCATTGTTGTAGGTTCCCGGCACGCAGGGTTGGGAACAGGACGCCGTGACCGTGACGGAGTCCAGATATGCCGCGGGGCCTGCCAGTGGCGCGGTCGGCCGTGCCTGTCCACCGAGCGGCGGGCCGGGGAGCAGGAGCACGAATGCCGCCCGATTAGTCAAGAGGTTGCCCTTGTAGTCGCGCACAGTCAGCCAGGGAAACGGCTGCGTCACAGTCAGGCTACCGCAGGTACCCGGTGCGTGGGTGGTATTGAGCAGCGCAGGGTTCAAGGCCCTGACGCAAGTGCTGGGGGCCAGGTTGGCCGACATGGCATACCAAGGCACTGCGCCAGCCGGATCCGACTGCACGCCTGAACCGAACATGCCCAGACCCAGTGTCGCCCACGGCAGCCGGCCAAAACAGCGGGTGCTGGCGGGCACGACCGCACCCATCGCCGGCAGCGCCGCGCCGGCAACCCAGGTCGACAAGGCGCACGCGTTGAAGCTGCCGTCGTAGTTGGCGGGGCCTTCGGCAGGATCAAGAAAATCCGGGGTCGGCAACTGGGCGGGTCGCACGACATTGGCCACCACCATTGCCAGGCTCGCCCCGAGCAGCGCATCGCGTGCCTCGCGCAAAGCCGCATCGGGGGCCCGCATGCTGCTCACCGCCTTGGGCGACGCCAACATGCGCAGGCCCAGCCACGAGCCGGTGATCACCAGCAGCAATGCTAGCAGCAGCAGGATCGCGCCGCGCTGGCGCGCCTGGCTCGATAATTTCTGCTTGCGAAGGGTCTGGTTGGATGTCACGCGCGGATTGCCGCAATTTTCGCGCCAGTCGGCCCGCGCGCAGGGCGTCCTCGGCCGGACGCGCTTGACGGCAGATCTTAAGGTCGCGGGCCTGGCGTGGCGATGGGCGGCGGCAGTACCGGGCCGGCCGGTGCGATCTGTGGCACCGGCCTGGCCATGGCTGGCGCTGTTGTCGGCTTGGGCGCCGCCGCGGGCTTGGGCCCGCTTGCCGCTCTGCCGCGACCACTTGTCCTGCGCGGCTTTTTCGCCTTGATGGCCCTGGTTTTCGCTTCCGGCGCGGCGCGCTCCACGAAACCGCTGCCAAACGGCATGGGCAAGCCCACTTCGCGCGCCGCAGCCGCGCGCCTGCCGGGAAGATCATAGATTTCACCGATCTCACCTGTCGTAAGATCGACAATCTGTCCGGGCCTCGCCAGCCTCACCTGACCATCACTGCGGGTGATGCGCACGCGGCCATCGGCCAAGCCGGTGATT
>JAYVWK010000495.1:0-3702 GCA_043786185.1 Burkholderiales bacterium | reverse complement strand
GCACAACGATCCCGGCGCCAGCATCGAAGTCGTATTGCTCACGCACAATCGCCTGTCCGCGGCTTTCGTATGGCACCTCAAACTGCTGCTGCAGATCACGGTGCAGTTTTACGCCGCCAAGGCGCGCGAACAACGCCTGCGCGACCAGCAATACCTGCGCGCGGTGCACGAAACCGGCGCGCGCTTGACCCATGACGTGAAGAATTTGCTGCAGTCGCTCGATGGCCTGGTTGGTGCGGCAGCCGCGCTTGACGACGATACGCAGGTGCGGCTCCTGGTGCAGCGCCAGTTGCCGGAGATTTCACGCCGCCTTGCGCAGACCCTAGTCAAGCTCCAACAGCCAGGCGGCGATGCGCAGCCCACGCTGAGCCTGCGTGTCTGGTGGTCGGATTTGTGTACCCAATACTCCTCGCAGGATGTCCGATTCGACAGCAGCGGATTGGTCGACGACTTGGCAATACCCGCAGCCTTGTTCGCCAGCGCCGCCGACAACACCTTGCAGAACGCGCTGCAAAAGCGCAGGTCCGAACCAGGTATCGCGATTCGAGCGAGCATCGGCGTGAATGCCGGCCTGCCAGTGTTTACGGTCGAGGATTCGGGCAGTGCGATCGGAGCTGATCTGGCCGACAAGCTGCTTGCCGGACCGGTGGCCTCGCGCAATGGCCTGGGTATCGGGCTCTATCAGGTGGCGCGCCAGGCTGAGGCCCTGGGCATGCGCTTTCGACTGATGGAGAACCGACCAGGCTGCGTCCGCTTCGCCCTCGAAACGCCTGTGCGCAACGCCAGCTTGCCTAGCGCAGGCGCAAGCCGGACTGGATCATCCGGCTGACTAGTGTATTGGCACCGATGAATACGATCTGATCGTCAAACAGGCAAAGATTGGAACCGCCGTTGTCCGAGCAGCTACCAGAGGTGGTATCGAGCGGCGGGCGCGCAATGAACGGATTCGCGGCGAGCCTGGCACCGGCGGCGATCGCGCCGAGTGCCGGGCCGTTGAGTGCTTCGTCGGTACCGCCAGCCGGTACCGGATACACCGTGCCGTCCTGACTGGTACCCCCAGCCCGGTTCGGCCCGTGGGAAAGCACGATCGCTACCGCACCCGTAGCCGGCACCGCAGTCGAATTCATCAGAAACACCGAGCCGGGCCTGCCTACCTGCCCGTCGCGGATCGGAATGTCGCCTGTATCGGCGATTTCGAACAGGCAGCTGTTGGGATTGGAGGTGCTGCTGGTACAACCAGTCGGTACGCCACCCGACGTGCAGCCCGCCAGTGGCGCGCCGGCCTGGTTCAATCCGGCGGTCGTGCCGCAAATCCAGTTGGGGTCGGTGCCACTGCGCGTGAATTCGGCGCTCACCCGGTAGCGAAAGCGGGTGCCCCAATAGTCGGTCTGCTGCAC
This sequence comes from Burkholderiales bacterium, assembly GCA_043786185.1. Classification (GTDB taxonomy): domain Bacteria; phylum Pseudomonadota; class Gammaproteobacteria; order Burkholderiales; family JAEUOS01; genus JAEUOS01. The sequence continues at coordinate 2,305 of JAYVWK010000495.1, read as the reverse complement.
GCCCAGTGTGACCCAGGGCAGGAAACCCTCGTAGATGCCGCCCGTACAGCCAAGCGTCGGCGTCGCCCCGCTGGCATTACGGTCTTCCACGCCGTCGCCAGTGCGATCCGGGCACGGTAGCCTGCCGTTGATCGCGGCGAATGAAAGCAGTGCATCGCGCGCGGCGTCCAAGTGTTCCTGGTTGGCATTGGTCTGGGAAATCTGGAACAGGCGGTTGACCGGGCCCAGCGCACCCACCAGGACTAAGCCGATGACCAGCATCACGATTGCAATTTCGGTGAGCGTAAAGCCGGATTGCTTGCTGTGCTGGGTCATGGCGCTACCACCACTGTCTTGTCGTTGAAGTTGCGCGCGAGAGACGCGGTGGGCGCGTCAAAGCGAACGTCCGCGTTGGTGTTTTCCAGGCTGTCAAGGTAGTCGGCGAGCGCGGACGATGGCCGAACCTGCGCCGCGCCGGGACGCGACGGAGCGAAGGGCGCTGCGATGATCGCGGGGCCCGCACCGACCACCAATGCGCGCGCATTGGCCACCGATCCTGCTGCCAGGCGGATGCCTGAGGCACCACCGCAGTTGGCCAGGGGAGTCGCAGCCGGGGTGGGCTGAGTGCAGTCGGCGGCCACGTTGTAGACCATGTAATCGCGCCATAAATTGGCGTTGAACCAGCCCTGCACCTGGGTCGAGAACTCCGGGTGTGTGCATGGGTTCGGGTTGGGCAGCGGCGACGGCGGGGTGAACGTGGTTGGTTCGGTCGGCGGCAAGCCGATCAGGTTGCCATTCTCACACTGCCCACGCAGGGTCGGCGTCAATTGTGTCAACGGCGCGGCGAAGGGAAAAAACCGGTTGGCAGCATAGTAGGCGCGCAGCACTTCGGCGATGTGCTGGGTGGCACGCCGTTCGGCCAATTCCATCAACTCATCGATAGTCACATAGAGCAGGCGGTCGTTGCATTGATACGGTTGCGCAAACGAGGGGTCGTTCGGGCTCACTTGAGACGGTGGCGCGCACTGGATAAAGCTTAGGCCGATGTTATCGGGCCAGTTGAAGCGTGCATTGTTGTAGGTTCCCGGTATGCAGGGTTGGGAGCAGCCGGCTGTGACTGTAACGGAGTCAAGGTAGGCCGCTGGGCCTGCCAGAGGCGAGGACGGTCGTGCCTGCCCACCCAGCGGCGGACCGGGGAGAATAAGCACGAACGCCGCCCGGTTGGTCAAAAGGTTGCCTTTGTAGTCGCGCACCGTCAGCCAGGGAAACGGTTGCGTCACAGTCGGGCTATTGCAAGTGCCTGGCGTGTGACTGGTATTGAGCAGCGCCGGGTTCAAGCGCCTGACACAGCCACCAGGGTGCAGGTTCGCCGACATGGCGTACCAAGGCATGACGCCAGTCGGATCAGCCTCTACGCTCGAACCAAACATGCCAAGACCCAGCGTTGCCCAAGGCAAACGTCCTAAGCAGCGCAAGTTCGCGGGCAAAATTGTGCCAACCACTGGAAGCCCTGCGCCTGCAACCCAGGTTGACAAGGCGCATGCGTTGATACTGCCGTCATAATTCGCAGGCCCTTCGCCGGGATCAAGAAAATCCGGGGTTGGCAACTGGCCGGGCCGCACGATATTGGCCACCACCATCGCCATGCTCGCCCCCAGCAGCGCATCACGTGCCTCGCGTAGCGCCGCATCGGCGCCGCGCATGCTGCTCACCGCCTTGGGTGACGCCAACATGCGCAAGCCCAGCCACGATCCGGTGATCACCAGCAGCAATGCGAGAAGCAGCAGAACCGCGCCGCGCTGGCACGTCGGGCTCGATAATTTCTGTTTGTGAAGGGTCTGGTTGGATGCCACGTGCGTAATGCCGCAATTTTCGCGCCAGTCGACATCCATGCGGGATGTCGCAGCCCGGTTCGGCTGACGACAGACGCTACGGCCGCGGGCTTGGCGCGGCCATGGGCGGCGGCAATACCGGGCCGGCCGGTGCGATCTGCGGCACCGGCTTGGACATGGCTGGCGTGGGTGCTGGTTTGGGTGTTACCACGGGCTTGGGTCCGCCTGCGGATTTACCGCGGCCGCCCGTCCGGCGCGGCTTTTTCGCCTTGATGGCCCTGGTCTTCGGTTCGGCTGCCGCGCGCTCCACAAAGCCGCTGCCAAACGGCATCGGCAGTGCCACTTCGCGCGCGGCGGCGGCGCGGCGGCCCGGAAGATCATAGATTTCGCCGACTTCACCTGTCGTAAGATCGACAATCTGTCCGGGCCTCGCCAGCCTCACCTGACCATCACTGCGGGTGATGCGCACGCGGCCATCGGCCAAGCCGGTGATT
>JAYVWK010000494.1:0-2934 GCA_043786185.1 Burkholderiales bacterium | reverse complement strand
ATCACCGCGGAGTAGGGTGCGGCGCGCCTGACTGCCATGCCTGTCGCTCCCGAAATCGCCGCCCTGCTGGCGGAGTTCAATGCCAGACCGCCGATGCGCGAGGTGCCGATCACGCAGCTGCGCCAGACCCGCGAGCGGATCGGCGCAACCGACGTGCAGGCGGTGGGCGAGGTGCTGGACCGGCTCATTCCCGGAGCGGGCGGACCGCTGCCGCTACGCCTCTATGCGCCCGCGGGCGCGACAGCCAAGCTGCCGCTGGTGATGTTCTTTCACGGTGGCGGCTTCGTGTTTGGCAGTGTCGATGGCTACTATGACCATGTATGCAGGGTGCTCTGCGCGCGCGCGACCTGCCGCGTAATTTCGGTGGCGTATCGGCTGGCGCCGGATCACAAGTTCCCGGCCGCCACCGATGACTGCTTCGTGGCATTGCAATGGGCGGTGTTGAACGCTGCCGAACTCGGCATCGACACTGCGAAGGTTTTCGTCGCAGGTGGCAGCGCCGGCGCCAATCTGGCTGCGGTGACCGCACTGCGCGCGCGTGATTTCGGTGGGCCGGCCTTGTGTGGCCAGGTGCTGTTCTACCCGCTCACCGCGCACCACACGCCGCCAACCGCCTCGTCAATCGCCTACGCCGACGGCTATTACCTGACGCGCGCCGACGTGATCTGGTTTTTGCAGCAGTACCTGCGCGACGACACCGACGCGCGCAACCCCTATGCGCTGCCGTCGCAGGCGCAGTCGCTGGCCGCGTTGCCGCCGGCACTGGTGATCACGGCGGAATTCGACCCCTTGCGCGACGAAGGCGAAGAATATGCGCAGCGGATGCGCGCTGATGGCGTGGCGGTCACGCTGACCCGCTACGACGGCATGATTCACGGATTTCTGGCGTTCCCGACTGGCGCGGTCGAGCGCGTGTTTCAGGAAACGGCCCGGTGGATCGGGGCGCTAGCGCGGACAGGATAGCCTCATGTCATTTTGCGGCGGCTGCGCTGGTTCGGCACAATTGCGATCGTGCGCCGGGTGCGGCAGAGGCCGGTCCAGCAGCCTGCGCACGGCGTGTGCGCCGGAATCGCGCATGCGCGCTGGTTGCGGCAATTTCCTGAAACTTTCGCGCCAGTTGGCAGTCTGCGCATCTAGTGAGATGACTCCAGTGTCATCCAGCGTCAGGTCATTGCTCCCTCATCTGTCTGGCGAACCCGCGATACCCACTCTCCTAAGTCCCTCATGCCATTCCGCCGCTTACGCGCGCTCGCCGCGATTTCCGTTTCCTTGCTGTCTGCAAACTCCCTGGTCCACGCCCAATCCGAACCTGATGTGGGAGGCGCCGGTCGCCCCTTGTGGGAAGCCGGCGTTGCCGGCTTCGGCCTGAGCGGCCCGGCCTATCCGGGCGCGAGCGACAACGTCAATCGCGCACTGGTCTTGCCCTGGATCATTTATCGCGGGCCGATGCTGCGGGCCGACGGCGGCACCGTTGGTGCGCGTGTGGCAAAGACGCGCGATGTCGAAGTTGATATCGGGTTTGCGGGCGCCTTGAGCGCCAGGAGCCGCGACGTGACCGTGCGCCAGGGCATGCCCGACCTCGGCTATTTGATCGAGTTCGGCCCGCGCGTGCGTTTCAATCTGGCGCGCCCCAGCAGTGGTTCCCTGGTGCGGCTGGACGTGCCGCTGCGTGGCGTGTTCGAACTCAAGGACGGCTTGACCTACCGCGGCCTGGCCTTCGAGCCGCGCCTGGCTTTTGACAAGCGCGACATCGGCGCCGGCTGGGGCTTCACGGCAAATGCCAGTCTTCATTTCGGCGATCGAAAATACAACGAATACCTGTATGGCGTGCCGAGTCAGTTCGCCACGCCCGTGCGTAGTGCCTACCGGGCCAAGTCCGGCTTGATCACTCCGCGCGTGCAACTGACGGTCTCGCGCAAACTCACCGAGGACGTGCGATTTTTCGGCTTTACGCGCCTCGACTTCGCCGGCAGCGGTGTCAACAGCGACAGCCCGCTGCACCTCAAGGATCGCGGTGCCTCGATCGGGGTGGGCTTGGTGTGGACACTGGGGCGGTCCGGCGAAAAAGCGGTGGATTGAAACAAGGCCGCGTAGATGCGGGCATCGGCGCGGCCTCGACTCCTGCTAGCCACTCCCCTGAAAGTGGCGTCGGATGCCTGCTGGCCAGGAGAATGGTTTCCGGCTGCTAGGGTTCCCCACCCTGGAATACGGCAACCGCCGCGATACTGATCCCCAGACTGCGGAACAGGATCGTCTCGCTATGGCTCATGTCGTGCGGCACGAATGTTGGAAATCCTGATGACCAGCCAGTCGCCGCACTGTACAAGAACTCACGCCGCTGCGGCGATCAACCGCTGCGCGCGAACCTGCACCGGGCTCGGTGTTGATGGTGGTCGCGGTGGCGCTCCGCGCATGAATTGCCGCGCCGGCTTGCTATCCTACGGAATTCATGTCCCGCCACCGCAGGCCAAGGCTCCGCTGCGGCTGGGCGGGCCGCTACAAGGAAACCCTGTCGATGCATCCCTACACCATCTCCCCGGCCGCGCGCGAGCGCGCGCAGCGCATTCGCGGCAAATGCGTCAACGAGGCACCGCTCGCTGCCGCGCGCACCGCGTTGCTGGTGCTCGACATGCAGAATTACTTCGTGGCCGAAGGCCGCCCGACTGCCGTCGCTCAGGCACGGACGATCGTGCCGACCATCAACCGCCTGGCGGCGGCGATGCGTGCCGCAGGCGCGCTGGTGGTGTGGATCCAGACCACCGCGACGGGGGCGCGTGAGCGCTGGGCGCAGCATCATGCCGGCGTGCTGAGCCCCGAACGAGCGCGCCTGCGACTGGCGGGCTTAGACGAGGCCGGGCCTGACTTCCCGCTCTACGCCGCGCTTGAACCGAAACCTGAAGATCTGCGCGTCAGGAAGATTCACTACAGCGCATT
>JAYVWK010000493.1:0-4766 GCA_043786185.1 Burkholderiales bacterium | reverse complement strand
GTTCGCGCGCGTGCCTGCACGTCGGCGAACGCCGCCGCGTCGAGTTCGTGAGCAAGGGCGGCATGAAAGGTGACGTTCGGCGCCTCATCCGGGGCGACGGCCGCATCGAATACCCCGTCGATGACGCAGCAGTGGAAATGCACATGCTCGTTCAGGCTGGAGCCGAACCGGTGGATGAAGGCGACCGCCCCGATCCGGGCATCGTCGGGGCTGCTGGGGCTATGTTCGCGCAGGCAGCGTTCCACCACAGACAGGAAAATGCGCAGCACCGTGCCTTGCAGGGCCGCGTCCGCTTGCAGGAAGTAACGCAGCCGCTTGGGCACCGCCAGCACCCATTGCCGCACCGGTAGCGGCGGGAAAACGTGATCGACCAGGTGCGCCGCTGTTTCGGCCATGCGCCGGGTGTTGCAGGAGGGGCACACGCCACGGCACTTGCAGGAGTAGGCGATCAGGAAATCGTGCTGACACTCGTCGCAGTAGGCGCGGGCGAATCCATGCGCAAGGATGCCGCATTCGAGATAGCGGCGAAAGGTTCGCTCGACATGGGCCGGCGGTGCTTCACCGTCCTCGCCGCTGGCAAGTTCCAGCCAGGTTTCGAGGTGGGTCTGGACGATGCGATACCACAGCGTCCGCTCGGGACGGCGGCGCTGGTAGCGCTTGGGTGTGGGCGCGGCGCATTGAGCGGCTGGCGCTGGGGCTGGCGTTCGTCTATCGCGACAAGGTCGAAGCGATGGTGCTCGGCGTCTGGCTCGGTGCGATGCTGCTGTTCAACGCGACGCGCTGGTGGATGGTGCGGCACTATCGCGACGTGACCGACGCGGCGCAGGCCGTGATCGCCGAGCGCGGCTATGCGATCGCCCTGGCGCTGGTCGGCGCGGCCTGGGGCTGGATCACGATCCGCAGCATCGGCAGCCCGGCGCTCTACGTGGGCACCGCGATCCTGGCGGCGGTGCTGGGCCTGGCCGGCGGCGCGATCGCGTTCTTCGGATCGATCGCCTCGCTGTACGCCGCCTACGTGGTGCCCCTGATCGGCCTGCCCGCCGTGTACCTGATCGCATCGGGAACCGGGGCGTCGGTCAGCGTGGGCATGATGGCCCTGCTGGCCACCGCCGTGCTGTTGCGCACCTGCGTGGTCTACCGCACGCGCATGGTCGAAGGCGTGCGCGCCCGGATGGATAACGAAATCCTGGTCGCCGAATTGCGCGACGCGGTGGCCCGCACCGGCGACACCAACGCCAGGCTGGAGCGCGAGGCACTGGAGCGGCGCGAAGCCGAAACCGCGCATCTCGCCGCGGTTGAAGAAGCGCAGCGCGCCAATGCCGCGAAAAGCGAATTCCTCGCCACCATGAGCCACGAGATTCGCACGCCGCTCAACGCCATCGTCGGTTTTTCCGAACTGCTCGCCGAGCGTACCCTGCCCGAAGCCGAACGCGACTATGCCGAGCGCATCCATATCGCGTCGCTGTCGCTGCTCGCGCTGGTCAACGACGTGCTCGATTTTTCGAAAATCGAAGCGGGCAAGCTGGAGCTCGACGAAGCGCCCTTCGACCTGGCGCAGGTACTGCGCCGCGCGGCCGGCGCCAACGAATTCAATGCGCGCCGCAAGAACATCGCCTTCGTCACCCGCATCACGCCCGCCACGCCGCTGCGCCTGGTCGGCGACGCGACGCGGCTGGCGCAGATCCTCACCAATCTCGCGGGCAACGCGGTCAAGTTCACCGCCAGCGGCGAGGTGCGCGTCGCGGTGGACCGCCTGCCTGGCGGCGCCGCGGACAGCGCCTTGCTGCGCTTCACGGTCAGCGACACCGGCATCGGCATCGCCGCCGACAAGCAGCAAATGATCTTCAACGCCTTCGCCCAGGCCGACCATTCGACCACGCGGCATTTCGGCGGCACCGGGCTCGGGCTCGCGATCTGCAAGCGCCTGGCGCTGCTGATGGGCGGCGATGTCGCTCTCGCCAGCGTGCCGGGGCAGGGCAGCGTGTTCGCCGTGACCCTGCCCTTCAGGATCGATGCGCATGCCGAGACCCGCTTCGCCGAGTCCGCGATGGCGGCGCCGGGGGCGCTGGCCGGCAAGCGCGTGCTGGTGGTGGACGACAACCCGATCAACCTCAAACTGGTCGCGCTGATGCTGCAAAAGCTGGGGCTCGATTCGGAAACCGCCGACAGCGGCGCCGACGCCGTCACGCTGGCCGACGAGGAATCGTTCGACGCGGTTCTGATGGACATCGAGATGCCCGGCATGAACGGCTTCGAGGCCTGTCGGCGCATCCATTCGATCCGGCCGCAGATGCCGGTCATCGCGCTGACCGCGCATGCGACCACCGAGATCGCGGCCGCCAGCGCCGCGGCCGGCATGTGCGGCTACCTGACCAAACCGGTGACCACGCCGGCCTTGCGCAAGGCGCTGTCCGAAGCGCTCGAATCGTGATGCGCGTGCTGCGCGGCGCGCTCGCCGCCCTGCTGGTGTTGTGCGGGTGTGGCGCGTTTGGCCAGCCGAGCGTGACCGTGGGTTCGAAGCGCTTCACCGAGTCCTATATCCTGGGCGAGATCCTCACCCGGACCGCGGCGCCGCACGCCACGGCCACGCACCGCCAGGGGCTGGGCAACACCGCAATCGTGTTCGAGGCCCTGAAGGCCGGCGCGATCGATGTCTATCCCGAATACACCGGCACGCTGGCGCGCGAGGTGCTGAAGCTCCCGCCCGAGGCGACCCTCGCGGACATGCGTGCCGGCCTGGCGCCGCTGGGCCTGGGGGTGGCGGTACCGCTGGGCTTTCACAACGGCTACGCGCTGGCGCTGCGCCGCGACGAAGCGCAGCGCCGCAAGCTCGATAAGCTCTCCGACCTGCGCGGCGCGCCCGACCTGAAGCTGGCGCTGTCGCACGAATTCCTCGGCCGTGCCGACGGCTGGCCGGGCCTCGCGGCACGCTATGCGCTGCCGCAGAAGCCGGTCGGCATCGACCACGGCATCGCCTACGAAGCGCTGGCGAAACGCAGCATCGACGCCACCGACGTCTACACCACCGACGCCAGGATCGCCCGCGAAGGCCTCGCCACCCTCAAGGACGATCTCGATTATTTTCCCCGCTACGAGGCGGTGCTGGTGTACCGCCTCGACCTGGCCACGCGCGCCCCCGGCGCGTGGCGCGCGCTGCAAAGCCTCGAAGGCCGCATCGACGCGGCCGCGATGATCGCCATGAATGCCGCCGCCGAACTCGACGGCAAATCGTTCGCCGCGATCGCCACCGAATTCGTCGGCGGCAAAGGCGGCGCCGCGCGCGCGAGTTTCGCAGCCAAGCTGTTCGGCGACGACTTCTGGCGCCTGCTGGGCCAGCACGTGCTGCTCACCGGCGTGGCGGTGGCCGCCGCCATCGCCTTCGGTGTGCCCCTGGGCGTGCTCGCCGCGAACACGCCCGCGCTCAGGCAACCCGTGCTGGCGCTCGCCGGTGTGCTGCAGACCATCCCCTCGCTGGCATTGCTGGCGATGCTGATTCCGCTGCTGGGCAATATCGGCACCGGCCCGGCGCTGGTGGCGCTGGTGGTCTATGCGCTGCTGCCCATCGTGCAGAACACCTGTACCGGCCTGGGTGGCATCCCGGCCGGGCTCAAGCAGGCCGCGTTGTCGCTGGGCCTGCATCCGCGCCAGCGACTGACCCTGATCGAACTGCCGCTGGCCATGCCGGTGATCCTCGCGGGCGTCAAGACCGCGGCCGTCACTACGGTAGGCACGGCGACGATCGCCGCCTTCATCGGCGCCGGCGGCTTCGGCGAGCGCATCGCGACCGGGCTGGCGCTCAACGACCACGCCACCCTGCTCGCGGGGGCGATTCCGGCGGCTGCGCTGGCGCTGGCGACGCAGGGCTTGTTCGCGATTCTGGAGCGGGGGCTGGGTAGGCGCACCGGGCGATCCGGGTAGCGGCCGAAAAGCTCAAGTCAGTCCGCCGAATTGAATGGCCACGCTACTGGCGGCAATCCGCGGAATATGACGTTTCGTTTGGCCACAAAAACAAACCCCGCCGAAGCGGGGTTTGTTTTGTCGCACGCTTCGACACTACTTGCGCTTGCGTCCGGCAGCAAGTCCGAACAAACCGGCACCGAGCAGCGCCAGCGTACCCGGCTCAGGAACATTGCCAGGACTGGTGCTGACGAGGAAGGTCGCGATTAAGCTGTTCTGAGGCCAGAACGAAGAAGTATTGTTCACAAACGTATCGTTACCACAAGTGCTGATGCAGGCGTAGGTGTGGAAGCCACCAGTCGTACCGTCGTCCACCCAACCGAGCGCATAGTTATTGCCCGGAAATGGCCCCAGATAGGATGCGAGATTTGCCGTATCGCTCAAATTGGCGTTAGGCAAAAAAATGCCCTGAGGAGTCAGGCCGTAAGTGATGTTGAAGGCGCTGAACAATGCCGAAACCTCGGCACCGGTCGCCCAGTGAAACCCCTGTCCGGCATAGGTCGCAACAGCGGTTGCCACTGACTGGCCGTAGGTCGGCGTCAGATCAAGGAACTGATAAACCGTGCTGCCGTCCTGAATGATGGTCAGGTCATTGGCATTGTTGAGCGTCCCGTTCCCGACCAGAACCGGAACCGCAAACGCAGGCGCTGATGCCGCAATGGCAAACCCTAATGTAGCGAAAAGCTTCTTGATCGACATGACACATTTCCCTTCTTGATTAGTTACTTGCCTCAGAGACACGCATAGAATATACTATATTTTCGTATAGTTCTCTGAGGAATCCGTCATGGCGATGAATAAAATTCAGT
>JAYVWK010000492.1:0-12912 GCA_043786185.1 Burkholderiales bacterium | reverse complement strand
CCGCAATGGCCAACGCCGCGTGCGCGGCACGCAACATTGCAGGCGCGTCGATGGCCTTGATCACCAGTGGTTCTGCTTGCTCGTAGCCGGCATAGTTGCGCCCCATGCCGCGCAGGTAGGCCGGGTCGTAGTGCTCGGTGAGCAGGCGATCAACCAGTTGGTCCCATGCGCCCTGGGCGCACAGGTGCTTCCATTCGTCGATACGCGCGTGGCCATGCAAAGCCACCAGGCAGTCGAGTTGCGTCGCGAGCGCCGCGCCGTCATCCAGGTAGTGTGCGTATTCCTCTTTGAGCAGGGCGATGCGCGATGCCTGGTCCATCTCGATGCGCAAGCAGGGCGCGGCGCGCATGCGCAACATCAGGGCGTCGGGCACCTGTACGGCGCCTACTTTCTTGCTTTCGGCCTCAATGAATACCGCTTGTCCCGGGATGAAGCCTGCCAGCGCCCGGCATACCAGGCTTTCGAACATTTTCTGTGACGGTTGCAGAGCGCCCGGCAATGAGCCCAGCACCGAGCCGCGATGGCGCGCCAGGTCTTCCAGGTCCAGCACCTGCGCGCCGGCGGCAGCGAGCGCGCGCAGCAGGCGGCTCTTGCCGCTGCCGGTCACACCGCACACGATGCGCAAATCCAGCGTGGATGGCAGGTCCTGCAAGGTCTGCACCACGTGGCGGCGGTAGCTGCGGTAGCCGCCTTCAAGCTGTGCGCACTTCCAGCCGATGCGGCTGAATATCTCGGCCATGCTGCCGGAGCGCTGCCCGCCACGCCAGCAATAAATCAGCGGTTTCCAGGATTTCGGCCGGGCCTGGAATAGCGTATCGAGGTGACGCGCGATATTGGCTGCCACCAGCGCCGCGCCGGCTCGCTTGGCGTCAAATGCGGAGGCCTCTTTGTGCAGTGTGCCGATGCGCGCGCGCTCATCGTCACTCAGCACCGGCGCCGAAATCGCACCGGGAATATGGTCAAGCGCAAACTCGGCGGGCGAGCGCACGTCGATGACGCTATCGAACTCGTGCACGCGGCTTATGTCTACAGACGGGAAATTGCTCAAACGCGAGACCGAAGGGAAAGGGATCGCTTGCCGGCGCGACCAATCGCCAATTCTAAGCGCAGCTTGAAAACGCAGGCCGCTCGCGCTGCGCTTACTTGCGCGGCGCCTTGAGCAGTGGCGCCAGCTCGGTCCACACGTTGTCGAGGATGCGCGGCTGTGCTTCAGCCACCGGATGAATGCCGTCCGACTGGAACAATTCGCGCCGTTCGCCGATGCCTTCGAGGAAAAACGGCAGCAGGGCCACTTTGTGGCGTTTGGCCAATTTGCCATACATGGCGCGAAAGCGCTCGGTGTAGTCGCGGCCATAGTTGGGCGGCAACTGCATGCCGCACAGCAATACCCGCGCACCGCTCTTCAAAGCCGCCTCGATCATCGACTCCAGGTTGGCGCGGGTCGCGGCCAGCGCCAGGCCGCGCAAGCCGTCGTTGCCGCCCAGTTCGATAATCACGATCGCCGGCCGGATGCGCGCCAGTTCGGCATTGATGCGGGCGGCGCCTCCGGCGGTGGTTTCCCCGCTGATGCTGGCATTGGCGACGCTATAATTCAGTTTCAGTTGCTTGAGCCTTTGCTCCATCAAGGCAGCCCATCCCGCGCCGCGCGGCAAGCCGTATTCCGCCGACAGGCTGTCTCCAAAGACTAAGATTACCGGTGTCTTGCCCGCCGCAGCGTGGCCGGGGTCGGGTATTGCCAGCGCGGTCAATGTTGCCAGTGCGAAAAACCAGGCGGTCAGGAAACTTTTCATGGGCAGGGATTGAAGTGCGCAACATCATTGAAGTACGGGGGCTGACCAAGTCGGTGCCCAACGGCGATACACCACTCGTCATTCTGCATGAGATTGATCTCGACGTCAGCGCGGGCGAGTCGCTGGCGATCGTTGGCGCGTCGGGCTCGGGCAAATCCACGCTGCTGTCGCTGCTGGCGGGCCTTGATACACCCACCAGCGGCAGCGTTCGGCTGGATGGCCTTGACCTGTTCGCGCTGGATGAAGACGGGCGTGCCGCGCTGCGCGGGCGTCTGGTCGGTTTCGTGTTCCAGGCCTTCCAGTTGATGCCGCATCTGAATGCGCTGGAAAACGTGATGCTGCCGCTGGAACTGGCCGGCCGCAGCGATGCGCGCAGCGAGGCGCGTGAAACCCTGATGCGGGTGGGCCTGGGTGAGCGCCTGGCCCACTATCCGAAGCACTTGTCGGGCGGCGAGCAACAAAGGGTGGCGGTGGCGCGCGCATTCGCGCCGCGGCCGAAAATTCTGTTTGCCGATGAGCCGACCGGCAACCTCGATACGGTTACCGGCGCCACCATCATCGATTTGCTGTTCGGCCTCAATGCAGAGCTTGGCACTACGCTGGTGCTGGTGACGCACGATCTGAACATCGCCACCCGCTGCGATCGACGCATTCATTTGCGCGAAGGTCGCATCGACAGCAGCATCGCCGAGACGACTTAGAATCCAGTCAAGGTACGCGTGCGTGCCGCGCGCTGGTTCGCCCGGCAAGACATCTTTTGTGAGGATCAGACCATGAACATCATCGATTCCATCATCGGTACCGCCGCCGAAATCCAGGCGGTGCGACGTGACATCCATGCCCATCCGGAACTGTGCTTTGAAGAAAAGCGCACGGCGGACGTGATCGCCGCCAAGCTCACCGAATGGGGCATTCCGATACATCGGGGCTTAGGCGGCACCGGTGTGGTCGGCATCGTGAAAAACGGTACCAGCGCGCGTGCGGTCGGCCTGCGTGCCGATATCGACGCCTTGCCGATGACTGAGCACAATACCTTCGCGCACGCTTCCAGGCATGCGGGGCGCATGCACGCCTGCGGCCACGACGGGCATATTTCGATGCTGCTGGCAGCAGCACGGCATTTTGCGAAGGTGCGCGATTTCGACGGCACGGTGGTCCTGATTTTCCAGCCGGCCGAAGAAGGCGGCGGCGGCGCGCGCGAAATGATCAAGGACGGCCTGTTCGAAAAATTCCCGATGGAAGCGGTGTTCGGCATGCACAACTGGCCCGGCATGGAAGTCGGCAAGTTTGCCGTCTCGACCGGTCCGGTAATGGCCTCGTCGAACGAGTTTCGCATCACCATTCACGGCAAGGGCAGCCATGCCGCTCTGCCGCATAACGGCATCGACCCGGTGCCGGTGGCCTGCCAGATGGTGCAGGCATTCCAGACCATTATTTCGCGCAACAAGAAACCGGTCGATGCCGGCGTGATCTCGGTGACCATGATCCATGCTGGCGAGGCCACCAACGTGGTGCCCGATTCGGCGGAGTTGCGCGGCACGGTGCGCACCTTCACGATCGAGACGCTGGACCTGATCGAGCGGCGCATGCGCGAGATTTCCGAGCACACCGCCGCAGCCTTCGGCGCCACCTGCGAATTCGATTTCCATCGCAACTATCCGCCGACCATCAATCACGCCGCCGAGACCGCCTTTGCCCAAAGCGTGATGGCAAATGTGGTCGGTGCGGAGAACGTGTTGGCGCAGGAGCCGACCATGGGCGCCGAAGACTTCGCCTACATGCTTGAAGCCAAGCCGGGTTGCTACTGCTTCATCGGCAACGGCGACGGCACCCATCGCGCCGCCGGCCACGGGCTGGGGCCATGCATGTTGCACAACCCGAACTACGATTTCAATGACGAGTTGATCCCCCTGGGCGCCACGTATTGGGTGCGTTTGGCCGAGGCTTGGCTCAAGGCGCCGCGCGCCTGAGCGCATCTAGCGCAAGCAGCGCGCCTGCTGCAGGTCGAGCCGCATGTATTCCTCCGGCGTGTCTATCGCGGCTTGCCGCTGCTGCACCTGACGCATGCCGGCTTCGATCAGTGGTTTGACGGTGCGTTCGACGAGCAGCGGCAACTCGCGTTCGCCGTCGGCGCGGCTGGCGAAGTGGCGCACCTGGTCGCCGATTCTTGACTTGAGTTCCGCTTCGACTTGCGCTGCGACTTCCTGCAGGAACCGCTCGTAGACCAGCACATGTTTCATCTCATGGCGCAGGGTGAGGCCGTGCTCGCAGCTGCCGGGCGCGTGTTCGCGCGCGATCGCCACCTTGAGAGGCTCCACCGCCAGCGTTACCTCGACCTGCGGGCGCACGCAGTAGCGCCGCGAGAATGGCGCGGTAAGCGCGTTGCCGGCGGCTGACATCTTGCTATTCATTTGCGCACTGGTGATGCCAAGGATCAAGCGGCCGGCCGTTGCCGCGCCGCGCGCGCCAAGCTGCGCAGCGCTTTGCGACAGGTCCAGCTCGTGCTGCATCGGGGCTGCGATCACGCGGAAACTCGCCGCTTCAAGCCTGCGTTCGCAGATTTTCTCGAACGGGCGCCATGCATCGCAGCCGGCGAGCAACATCGCGCACGCAAGTGTCGCAACGAAACTCGCCATTGGCGGGCAGCGCGCTTGCGTCAAGGTGGTCAAATCTTGAACCTGCTCCCGGCGCTGTAGCCGACGCCGACAACTTACCTGCACGACTAGTCGCAACTCTCGAACGGGCCCGGTGTCATGGGCGACTGCGGCAATGGCGCAATTACCCGTAGGCAAAATGGCTCAGGTGAGCTGGTACGGCGGGGAGACGATGGTCCCGGTGGGGATGTTGCTGCCGTTACGTGGAAATACGACCTTGTGCGCATAGTGTGGCTCATGCCGCCAGCATCCAGTCGGCAAATGCGTTGAGGTCTGCAAACACCGGCGCCGGTGCGTGCGCCATTTGAAGGCTTTCCGGCCATGATCTGCCGCCGCGATTGATCCAGGCTGCATTGAGGCCGGATGCGCGCGGCGCGATCACATCGTTGGCCGGATCATCGCCCACGTAAATCATAGCCTCGGGTTCCAAGCCCATGCGTTCGATACAGGCGGCGAAAATGCGCGGGTCGGGCTTGGCGGCACCGACCTCGTGCGCCGAGACCACCGACTCGAAGCGATCGCCGATACCGATCGCATGGACATCGGCGAACCCGTTGGAAATCACGCCCAGCCGGAAACGTGTTGCCAGGCGCTCCAGCGCCGGCAAGGCGTCCGGGTAGAACTCCACCTTCTGGCGCTGGGCGTGAAAGTAGTCGAACGCTTCGCCGGCCTGGGCAGCACTGGCGCCGGCATCGGCGAAGGCCGCGGCGATCGTGCCGCGGCGCAGGCCCGACACATCGTTCTTCAGAGTCGGATTCGCCGCCACCAGGCTGGCGCGCAGGAGCCTCAAGGTGTTGACATCCCATTGCGCGGCTACCGCCGGTGCATGCTGGCGAATCCACGCCGCCAATGCGCGTTCGGCGCGCTCGATCACCGGCGCGATCGGCCACAGCGTATCGTCCAGATCAAGCACCACGGCCTTTATTGTGTTTTTACCCATGGCGGAATTATGCGTTACATTGCCCGCGCATGATGGACAAGTAAAACCCGAATCGGCCGGTCATGGTTCGGGCAAATAGGGGGGGAAATGGAACACATGGTGATGGTGGTGACCTACGGACTGGGAACGATCATCGCGTTCGCCGTGATCGTGGGCCTGGTTTACCTGTTTATCCGCGATGTCACGCAGAAACAGCACACGATTCTGCGCAACTTCCCCGTGGTCGGCCATCTGCGCTACTACTTCGAGGAATTGGGCGAATACTTTCGCCAGTATTTCTTCATGGGCGATCGCGACGAGATGCCCTTCAATCGCGCCACGCGTTCCTGGATCTATCGCCTGGCCAAGAACGAAGGCGGGCTCGTCGGCTTCGGTTCCACCTATGACCTGCACACGCCCGGCGCGCTGATTTTCGTCAATGCGGGCTTCCCGGTGCTTGAGGAGGAGCGGGTGCCGACGCCGCCCTTGATCATCGGCGCCGGTTACGCCGCCAAGCCCTACCTCGCGCAATCGATTTTCAACATCAGCGGCATGAGCTTCGGTGCGATTTCGGCGCCGGCGGTGCAGGCTCTGTCGCGCGGCGCCAGACAAGCCGGTTGCTGGATGGATACCGGCGAAGGCGGCTTGTCGCCGTTTCACCTGGAAGGCGGCTGCGACGTGATCATGCAGATCGGCACCGCCAAGTACGGTGTGCGCGACGACGCGGGCAACCTGTCCGACACCAAGTTGCGCGAACTGGCCGCGCATGAGCAGGTGCGCGCCTTCGAGATCAAGCTGTCGCAGGGCGCCAAGCCCGGCAAGGGCGGCGTCTTGCCCGGTGTCAAGGTCACCTCGATCATCGCGCAGGTGCGCGGCATTCCGCAAGGGCAGGATTCGATCAGTCCGAACCGCCATCACGACATTGCCAACGTCGACCAGTTGCTGGACAAGATCGCGCATATCCGCGCGGTGACCGGCAAGCCGGTCGGCGTGAAGACGGCGATCGGCGGCTGGCGTTTTGTCAACGACCTGTGCGATGCGATCAACCGGCGCGGCCTGGATCTGGCGCCGGATTTTCTGGTGATCGACGGCGGCGAGGGCGGCACCGGCGCGGCGCCGCAGGCGCTGGCCGATCACGTGGGGCTGTCGATCGACGAAGCCTTGCCGCGGGTGGCGGATTCACTGCTGCAGTCAGGCCTCAAGGACCGCGTGCGCCTGGTGGCCTCGGGCAAAATCGTCACCTCCGCACGCGCCGCCTGGGCCCTGTGCGCAGGGGCCGACTTCATCAACTCGGCGCGCGGTTTCATGTTTTCACTGGGTTGCATCCAGGCGCTGCGCTGCCATCAGAACACCTGCCCGACCGGCATCACCACCCACAATGTGCGCCTGCAACGCGGGCTGGTGGTCGAGGAAAAATTCACGCGGGTGGCCAACTACTGCCTCAACATGAACAAGGACATCGACATGATTGCGCATTCATGCGGCTTGACACATGCGCGCGAGTTTCGTCGCGAACACGTGCGCCTGGTGCAGCAGGCCGGCATGTCGCAGGCCCTCAACATGCTGTATCCCTACCCCGAACCGCGGCGTCGCGCTGCCTGATCGCAGGCGTGTTTGCTGCTCAAGGCACGATCGCGCCGAGCGCAGTCCAGCGATTGAACAGCAGTCGCGCGCGGTCGATTGTTTCGCCCGCGGTCAAACCTGCGGGGCCGATACCATCGGCCACCAGCGCGTCGGCCGCCGCGCCGTGCAGGTAGACCGCGCATTGCAATGCCGGCAGTGGCGCCATGCCTTGCGCCGCCAGCGCGCCCGCCATGCCCGCCAGCACGTCGCCCATGCCGCCTGAGGCCATGCCGGGATTGCCGGTCGGATTGATCCACCAATGTCCGTCGGGTGCGGCAATCACGCTGCCTGCCCCCTTGAGCACGACCCAGCCGCGGTATAGCCGGGCCAGCGCCCCGGCCGCGGCGATGCGGTCGTCTTGAACGGTCTCGATGGATTGACCGAGCAGGCGCGCCGCTTCCAGCGGGTGTGGTGTGAGGATCGTAGGCTCTTTGCGGCGCGTGATCGCCGCCGCCAGCTTGGCATCCTGCGCCAGCAGGTTGAGCGCGTCGGCATCCAGCACCAGCGGGCATTCGAGCATGGCAGCACGTGCCAGCAGGGCGCGGGCTGCATCGCTTTGGCCCAGGCCGGGGCCGACCACGGCCGCACCCAGCGCGTTGGCGAGCACTTGGTCGGCGCTGCGCAGCATCAGCTCGGGTTGCAGCGGATCGACCGTCAGGCCGGGTTCGAGCATGCCGACCAAAACCCGCCCGGCGCCCAGCTTCAGGGCGGCGCGCCCGGCGAGCAGTGCGGCGCCGGCCATGCCGCTGGCACCGCCAATGATGCCGGCGTTGCCATAGGAGCCCTTGTGGCTGTTGCGCACCCGTGGCGCAAGTGCGGCCTGGAACGCCGCAGGCGTAAGCAGGGCGCCGGCATCGCCGTTGGCAGCTGGCGCGGGCCGCAGATCAAGCGCGGCCAGCGTCACGTGACCGGCGCAATCGACGCCGTGGCGGGTGTAGAGGCCCGGCTTGTCGGCGATGAAAGTAAGCGTGCGCGTCGCTTTCATTGCGACGCCATGGATGCTGCCCGTATCGGCGTCAAGGCCTGAAGGCAGATCGAGGGCCAGCACGGGTACACGGGCGGCATTGACCGTGCCGATCCAGCTTAAATAGGGTTCGGCCAGCGGTCGCGCCAGGCCGATACCAAACAACGCGTCGATCACCAGATCGAATTCGTCCGGTGCCGGCAAATCAGGGGTGCAGGTACCCCCGCCGGCATGCCAGGTGGCTGCGGCCGCGCGCGCGTCGGCCGGCAGGCCTTTCGGATCGGCTGCGCAACAGACCTCAAGGTCGAAGCCCCACTGGCGCAGGTGGCAAGCCGCCACATAGCCATCGCCACCGTTGTTGCCCGGGCCGGCCAGCACCAGCACACGCGCGGGCTGGCGCGTCGCACCCGCCAGCATGTCGCGCGCAACACCGGCTGCTGCCAATCCGGCGCGCGCCATCAGGGGCAGGCCGGCGGCGAGCGCGGTCTCTTCGATCGCGCGAATCGCCACCGCGCGCAGCAACAGGCTCATCTGCCGGACAGGCCTTGCAGCAGGGAGACGATCTCGGCTTCGCCCACCACCTCGGCGTATTTGGCTTGCAGATCGAACAGGTTCGCTTCATGCGGACGCGGATCGCGATCGCCAACGGCATCGCGCACGACAAACGGAATGAAGCCGTACTGGCAGGCGTCAAGCGCGGTGGCGCGCACGCAGCCGCTGGTGGACACACCGGTAATGATGACGGTATCGATACCCTGCGCGGTCAGGGTTGGCGCCAGAGTGGTGCCAAAAAAGGCCGACGCATATTGTTTGAGCAGCAGCCATTCTCCGGCCCGCGGTTCGAGCCCGTTGCAATACTCGCTTAAGCGCGAGCCGCGGTCGAATACCTTGAGTGCGCCGACCTTGCGGTAAAAGACGCCGCCATTGATGCCGCCCGGCTCGTACTCGACGCCAGTAAAAATGACCGGGATGCCGGCTGCGCGTGCCGCTGCCAGCACCCGCTTGGCCGATTCGAAAGCGCTCTCGCAACCGGCATAGAGCGGCGAGCCCTTTTCGATGTAGGCGCGCACGAAGTCGACAATCACCAATGCCGGGCGGCGGCCGAAGGCCAGCTTGCCGCCGAACCCGGCTTCTTTGTAGTCGGCGCCGAGATCGGCTTTTTCACTTTGGGTCACGGTCGGCCTTTTCTAGAGTTCGCGATACTTCGCTTCGAAGCGATAAACGTCGTCGAAATTCATCAGGCCAGTCAGGTCCTTGAATTCGATCAGCGGCGCATCCAGGGTCACACCGTCACGCGCCGGCAGCAGCGAGGCATAGGTCTGTTGCAGCGCGTGTACCGCGGCCATCAGGCCGGTGGCCGGAT
The DNA here is from genome assembly GCA_043786185.1 of Burkholderiales bacterium. Lineage (GTDB taxonomy): Bacteria > Pseudomonadota > Gammaproteobacteria > Burkholderiales > JAEUOS01 > JAEUOS01. The sequence continues at coordinate 3,599 of JAYVWK010000492.1, read as the reverse complement.
AAATCGCCAGACCGAAGCCGAGCTCTTTCAGGCGCGCGCGCGGCAGCACCGGCGTGCGGCCGGATTCGACGCAATTGATCAGGAGCGGCTTGCCGCAGGATTCGGCGAGGCGTTTGCAGGTCAGCGCCATTTCGTCTTCCGATTCGGGCGACTCGACGAACAGCACGTCGGCCCCGGCCTGTGCATAAGCTTCAGCGCGCTTCAAGGCCTCTTCGAGCCCGAGCGTGGTGCGCGCATCGGTGCGCGCCACGATCTGGAAGTTCGCATCCTCGCGCGCATCCGCCGCCACGCGGATCTTGGCCACCATGTCGGCCATCGGGATCACCCGTCGGCCCAGGGTATGGCCGCATTTCTTCGGAAACTCCTGGTCTTCGAGCTGAATACCGGATGCGCCGGCCCGCTCATACCCACGCACGGTGTGGCGCACGTTGAGCAACCCGCCGTAGCCGGTATCGCCGTCGCAGATGATCGGCTTCCCGATGTTGTCGCAGATGCGCTCGACGATCGCCACCATGTCGGTGTAGGTGGCCAGGCCCGCGTCGGGCAGGCCGTAGGCCGATGCCACCACGCCGAAGCCGGTCATGTACAAGGCATCGAAATCGAAACGGTCGGCGACGCGCGCCGACACCATGTCGTAGACACCGGGAGCGGCGATGAAAGCGCCGCGCGCATGCAGTTTGGCCGCCAGCGTCGCACGGCGTTGCTTGAAATCATTCATGGAGTGGGTTCGCCTGAGGTTGAACGACATTGGGTGAATCGTTCGATGGGACCAAGTCGGTCCTTGCCATTGTGCACATCCATCCGGCCGCTGTAAATCCGCTGCCTGGGGACTGCGCATAAGCGTTTGTTTCGTATCGAGAATAATTTTGGGCAGAGAGACTGATATCGGCTTGCCATGATGGCTGTGTACAATTTGTCATGCGTAGCAAGTTCTGGTTCATTGGTGAATCGGGCGTGTATGCGTTTCCCAGGAGTTTCTGATGCATGACGCGGAACGTGTGTTGATCGCAGGCGCCGGCCCGGTCGGATTGATCGGGGCGCTTTGGCTGGCGCGGCAAGGCGTGCCGGTCACCGTGATCGATGGCCTGGCGGCACCGGCGGAAGACCTGCGCGCATCGACGTTTCACCCACCGACGCTCGACATGCTCGAGGATATGGGCCTGCTCGAATGGTTGCTGCCGCGTGGCCTTAAATCGCCGGTGTTTCAGCACCGCGATCGACCCACGGGCGAGATCTTCGCCTTCGATCTGGGTCTGCTCGCCAAGGACGTGCGCAACCCTTACCGCCTGCAGTGCGAACAATGGAAGATGATGCAGCATGTAGGTGACTTGCTCGCGGCCATGCCGAACGTCGAGCTTTGCTTCAATGAAAGAGTGGTGCATGTCGCGCAGGACGCCGCCGGCGTGCGCCTGGCCACCGAGACGCCGCTTGCCATCCGCCACCATCGCGGCCGTTTCCTGATCGCTTGCGATGGCGCCAATTCGATCATCCGCAAATGGCTGGATATCGAGTTCGAGGGCCTGACCTATCCCGAAAAGTTTTATTGCGTCACCACGCCGCACCCGCTCGAGGAGAGTTTCGACAATCTGTGCAACGTCAATTACGTGGCCGATCCCGACCAGTGGTTCGTACTGTTGCGGGTGCCTGAGCTGTGGCGGGTGCTGATACCGGTCGCCGAAACCGTGTCGGATGCCGAGATCGTGTCCGATCCGCATACCCAGGCGGCGTTGCAGCGCATTGCTGCCAAGGAGGGCGACTATCCGGTGCGCCATCGCACCATTTACCGGGTGCACCAGCGTGTGGCCAAGCGTTACCGCGACGGCAATGTGTTCTTGGCGGGCGATGCCGCGCACATCAACAACCCGCTGGGCGGCATGGGGATGAACGGCGGATTGCATGATGTGCTCAATCTGGCCGAGAAGCTGCTCGCGGTGATGGGCGGCGGCGACGTCGCGCAACTCGATCGCTACGAGCGGCAGCGCCGCACTGTGTGCTACAAGTATGTGCAGGCGCAGACCATTCGCAATCGCGAAGACCTGGCCGAAAAGGGTGGCGCGGCGCGCGAGCGGCGCCTGGGCGAGATGCGAACCATGCTGGCCGACCGCCATGCGACGCGCGAATTCCTGTTGAAAAACTCGATGATCGTCGGTTTGCGCGAAGCTGCGGCGATCGATTGACAACAGGTTTGGTTGCTGCACCGGAGTGGCGCGAGAGCGGGCGTCGCAGCCGCCCGGCACACTGTGACGCAGGGACCTTCATCGATTCAGGACTTCTCGATTTCAACCACGGAGACAAGCCATGAGTGACCATCTGGGCTACCGCAAAAAATTCGGCGTGCTGGGACCTTCCACCAATACCATCGTGCAGCCCGATTTCGATGATCTGCGGGTGCGTGGTGTGACCAATCACTACAGCCGCATCGCCATTCCGAACAACCCGGTGGCCGACAACGAAGGCTTTCTGAAACTGGTAGCCAGCATCAACGAAGCCACCCTGCAGGCGGTCGACATCCTCAAGACCTGCGAAATGGACTACATGGTGATGGGCATGTCGGCGGCGACCTTCTGGGATGGCCGCGCCGGCGCCGACAAGTATCTGGGCACGATGCGTGAACGCGCCGGTGTCGGGGTTTCCTGCGGTTCCTTCGCCACCGAAGCGGCCTTGAATGTCTACAAGGCCAAGCGTATCGCCTTCCTGTCGCCGTATTTCCCGGTGGCCAATGATCAGGTACGCAACTTTTACCAGGACTGCGGCTTCACCGTGGTGCGCGACGTATGCCTGCGGCGGCCCAGCCCGGTTTTGATCGCCCATGCCACCGACGACATGTGCAGGCAGGCGATTCGGGAACTCGATGGCGATGATGTCGACGCGATCGTGCAGGTGGGTACCAACCTGTCGATGATCCGCTTGGCCGCCGCTGCCGAACTGTTCCTGGGCAAGCCGGTGATTGCGATCAATACTGCAACCTATTGGCATGCGTTGCGGGCGGTGGGAATCGAGGATCGCGTCGAAGGCTTCGGCAACCTGATGGAGCATCACTAAAGGCATGGCAGGCGCGCGGGGCCGGCTGCCAGGGCGGGCCCGAATGTCTGTTGAAAGGCCGGTGAAGAAGCCAATATTGGCGTCAGGCAGGAAGGTCGAAATATTCTTGACAAATTCGCTAGGGAATTGGTATACTTGACTTAATTGCTCAACTTCTATTGGATTGCACAATTCGAAGTTGTCCGGCTGCAAGCGACACTTTCGTGAAAGGCTGATTCCCATGAGACTGACCACTAAAGGACGGTTCGCCGTCACCGCGATGATCGATCTGGCGCAGCGCGATGCGAACGGCCCGGTGACGCTGGCGGCGATCAGCGAACGACAGGGCATTTCGCTATCGTATCTGGAGCAGCTGTTCGGCAAGTTGCGGCGCCACGGGATTGTCGATTCGGTACGCGGCCCGGGTGGCGGCTACACCATCGCGCGCGTGCTCGAGCGGGTAACGGTGGCCGATGTGATCGCCGCGGTCGACGAACCGCTGGATGCGACCATGTGCGGCGGTCGCCAGGATTGTCGCGAAACCGGGCGGGTCGGCGGTGGCAACACCGAAGACAAGA
>JAYVWK010000491.1:0-3327 GCA_043786185.1 Burkholderiales bacterium | reverse complement strand
GGCCGGAAGAAAACCCCAGCAGCAAGAGGAGTGCGATCCGCCGATCGGCGTAGACGGCAACGAAGTCGCGAAAATTCATCGTGCGTGAGTCTAGCAGTCCGCCGGCCCCAGGCGCGTCAACTGCGCACCACAGGGCCAACGCATTTCAGGCGCACAACCAGCGCGCATCGCTGGCCAGCCTGGCCAGGGCTGCAAAGTCCTCGCTCCCCTGCGCCTGGGCGCGGCGCAGCGCGACTTGCGCCAGCTGCGCCGTGGCGAACGCATCGCCCAGCGCGGAGTGCCGGGTTGGCACGGCGATGTCGAAACGTAGCAGCCAATCGTCCAGCGCCTGGTGCGGCTTGGTGCCGTACAGCGCAGGCAGCAGGGCGGCTAAGTCGATCCACGGCAATCGCAGGCGCAAACCCAGGTGCAGGCGCACGCTGCGCTGGACGAAGGCCTGGTCGAACGGCGCGTGGAAAGCGATCAGCGGCGCCTTCCCGCAAAATTCGAGAAAACGCAGCAGGGCCTGTTGCGGATCCTCGCCGCCGATCTGGGCAGCAGCGCCAATACCGTGAACGACGATGTTTTCGCGCGTGCTTGCGCGTGCCTGGCGCAGCACTGTATCGAAACTGTCGGCGAGCGGAAGGCGCAAGCGGTCGAGCCCGACCGCACCGATTGCCAGCAAGCGATCGTCGTGCGTATCCAGGCCGCTGGTTTCGGTATCGACCACCACGCAACGCGTCGCGGCGAAGCGCGCAGCGGTCGGAGGCGGGGGCAGGGCCTGCCAGTCGACGACAGCTTGTCTCAGCGTGGGCGCAAGCGTTGCGCCGCGACCGAACCAGCGGGCAAACGGATTCATAAGGTGAAGTCGAGCTTGAGCCGACTTTGCAGTTTGCGCGCCTGCCGGAACGACTCTTTCAGGATGCGCCGGTCGAGCTCGTTCAGTGATGTGATCTCGATTTGATTGGGTGGGCCGCCATCTTCGAGCGACGCGAACTGGCGCGCCAGGCGCAGGGCCTGAATGAACTGGAAGGCTTCGATGACGGCTTCCACTTCGCGCGCGAAGCCATGGCGCGCGGCAGCCAGACGCAGCCGCTGCGCGGTGTGGGTGGCCGCGATGCCCTCGGCCAATGCCAGCACGCGGGCAGCGTCGATGAAAGGACGTGCGCCCTGTCCTTTCAGATCTACCCGGCCGCTTGTGGCCAGTGCGCCGAACATATTGAGCGGCGGGTTGGTATTGAGCGCGTTGGCCGCCAGCATGCGCATGAAAGCCGGCCGCTTGGCCGCATCGGCGCACAGCCATGCGCGCAATGCCTCGGCTGAGACCATATTGCCATGGAGCGGACGAAAATCGAAAAAGATCGCGGCGTTGAGCAGGGCGTCGGGAGTCGGATTGCGCAACCAGTCGCTGAACTTTTCTCGCCATTCGCCGGCGCTCAGGCACCACTTCGGGTTGCCGGCCATGATGCCGCCCTGGCACAGTGGGAAGCCAAGGCGCGCGAGCAGGTCGTTGACCCGTGTGGCGAAAGCCAGCAGACGGCTGCGACTGGCTGCGGCCGTGGTGCCCGGGCTTGGCGTGAAGATCAGGCCATTGTCCTGATCGGTGCTGATGGTCTGTTCCATGCGGCCTTCGCTGCCAAGAGCGATCCAGCAATATTCGGTGGCGGCGACGCCCGCCGCTTGTGCGCTGATCTCGATTGCGCGTTCCACCAGGCGGTCGTTGAGCGCGACGATGAGCTGCGTCAGTTGCTCGACCGCCATGCCTTGCGCGAGCAGGTTGCGCGCCACGGTGCGCACATTGGCCGCGGCGGCGGCGAGCGCATCGGTGCCTGCCGCCTGTTTGATGGCGCGGCCGACGTCGCGCATGCCGACCCGTTGCAATGCGAACAGGTCGCGCTCCGACACCACGCCAACCAATACGCCGCCGCGCGTGACCGGCAGGTGGCGGATCACATGCCGCGCCATCAGCAAGGCCGCGTCAAAGGCACTGGCGTTTTCGTCGATGCTGTGCGGATCGGCGGTCATCACCGATGCCAGCGGCTGATCCAGCGATAACTCTGCGAGAACGATGCGATCGAGCACATCGCGCTCGGTCAGGATGCCGACCGGCCGTGCGGCGTCATCGATTGCAACAATCGATCCGATGCGCCGGTCGTGCATGGTGGTGAGCACCTCGCGCAGGGGCGCTTGCGCCGCGCAGGCCACTGGCGCCCGACGCAGCAATGCCGACAACAGGCTGGTCATGTTGTGCTGCGCATGCGTTTCCTCGATCGCCAGCGCGCGCGCCTGGCGCCGCGACTCCTGCAGCAGGTGGGAGACGCGCCGGGTGCAGAAGCTGGCGAACGGCGCGCTCTCGGCCATCAGCTTCTCGAAAACGGTCTTGTCGAACTCGTAGCAGAAGGTGTCGCCGCGCGCTACATAGTCATTGACCACCGGGCATCCTTCGACCAGGGCTCCCAGCGGGAACGACTCGCCGGCGTGCAGCGCGGCGGTGTCCGCCGCACCGGATTGCGCCATGCCCGCCGGCGCACTGTTGACTTCACCGCGCAAGATCACGTAGTAAACGCTTGGCGCACCATCGGCGGCACCGAGCAGCCGGGTGCCGTGCGCGAAATAATTGAGGGTTGCGCACTCGGCGAGCATGGCCAGATGGCGCGCCTCCATTTGTGCGAACGGTGCATGCTGGCACAGGAAATCGCCAACGCTGCGAGCCAACAACGGCGGGACGGCGGAGCGGGTTTTCATGGGCGCATCCTAGCGCGATCGGCAGCCACGGGTTTGACCGGAATCAAGCCGTGCACGCCGCGCGGATCGCGTTTCGGCGCAGCGACTGGATTGTGGGTGCCGCGTTCCCGCCTACGCGTGACCAAGTGCTGGCTAGCCGACCGCGGGCGCTACAATCCGCGGCATCCACTTTGCGGAGTGCCAACCATCATGATGAGCGCCCAGCAAAACGAGCATATGTGCCGTGTCGGTCCTGAAACGCCGGCGGGTTCGTTGTTGCGCCAGTACTGGCAACCGATCGCCTTGAGCGAGGAACTGGTGGCCACGCGCCCGCTCTGCGCAGTGCGTCTGATGAGCCAGGATTTCGTGTTGTTTCGCGATGCCGCCGGGCAACTTGGCTTGCTCGATCGTGATTGCCCGCATCGCGGCGCGGATCTGGCTTTCGGCAGGCTCGAGGATGGTGGCCTGCGTTGCGCGTTCCACGGCTGGCTGTTCGATGTGAACGGCCACTGCCTTGAGACACCCGCCGAGCCGGCCGCAAGCAAACTGTGCGAGCGGGTGCGCCAGCGCGCTTATCCGGTGGTCGAGAAAAGCGGCGTGATATTCGCGTATGTCGGCATTGGA
>JAYVWK010000490.1:0-3725 GCA_043786185.1 Burkholderiales bacterium | reverse complement strand
GCCAAAAAAATTACTGAACGGCGAAACCAGAGCATCTACCACCACTTCAAACTCATCCGTATTTCACAATGACTGTTGGACTAACGCTGGGACTCCGCCTATAACCATCGGGTTTGGCGCGTGCGACTTCGACGGCGCCGATGACCCCGCGGCGCCCGCGCGATTGTCCACGATGACCTGACCCAGCAACGGCGTGATCTTCTGCGCCCAGCGCCGTCCTATCAGGTCATTCTGTCCGCCCGGCGCGAACGGCACAAGCAGCCGGATCGGCCGTTCTGGATACTTGCTCTAGGCTTGCGCTGGAAGCGGCGACAGCCATTCACAGGCTATGATCGCCGCAGCCGACAGGAGAGGACGCGGTTGATATCATTCGAGAAGCTGTGCACCGCGCGTCGCTGATCGTCCGGGAGACCATCAATATGGACAACGCCGAAGTAATACTCGACACCTGCAAGACCGCGTGCCGTCATGCCGCAGCCAGGAAACCGGTCACGAATAAGCAGTCGAGGACGCTTTACGACGTGGCCATCAAGAACGGCTGGGGCTGCGGCTCAATGGCATGGACAAGGCAATTGCCCGCCTGGAAAAGACGCCGGCATGAAGTTACTGCTGGATACGCCGTCGCTGATCGCTCACATCAATCAACAGTCCTCCGTTGTCGGGCGCATGACAGGTTGCAAGGCGCGCGTTTGGCAGGAAGGAGCAGGAATGGGAGATACCCCTTGCCGACAGTGCTGAGATCCGGACCTTATCGTTTGTTCTTTTACGCGGGGGACCGTGACGAACCGGCGCACGTTCATGTTGAGCGGGATGATAGGATCGCGAAAATCTGGCTCGATCCAATTCGCCTACAAAGCAGCGGCGGGTTTTCGCGCGTAGAACTCGCTCGAATCGAGAAGCTGGCGAGTGATCATCGTGTTGAACTTAGGGAGGCCTGGAATGCGTACTTCAGCGATTGAAATGGAAATCCCCTTTGCCGAAGACGTGGCTGTTTCGGACGACACGCTTTGCGTTGATCTGAGCGATGGTCGAACCATTTCGGTTCCCCTCGCGTGGTACCCGCGGTTATTGCGCGCCACCCCTGCGGAACGCAAGCGCTGGCGACTCATCGGTCGAGGTTTGGGTATTCACTGGGAAGACCTCGACGAAGATATAAGCGTCGAAGGACTGTTGGCCGGAAAGCCGTCTGGAGAAAGCCAAGCGTCCTTCAGTACTTGGATTGCGAAGCGATTGTCGCGCCCAACAACGCGCTCAACTCGGACGCGCGCCAAATCAGCGCGCGCCGCTTAGCGCGAACGCGCGGTACTCGGATGGGCGCGGCGCGCTTGTCTTGAAAGACGACGCCCGACTCTCCTGATCGAGAGTCGGGCGCCGGACGCGGCCTGGTCAGCCGCGGCCACGATGCCAGCCGTGCTCGTTGCCGCGGAAGCCGTGGTCGCCGCGCCCATTGTCTGGCGCAACGTGGCTGTTATGGTGTTCATGGGCGCCAAAGTGAACCGGTGTCAATGCATCTTATCGCTGTGCTTGGGCAAGCGGCGGTTCCATCGATGCGCTACTCGATCACCTCGGTCGCGCGCAGCATCACGCTGTAGGGGATGGTGATGCCCAGCGCCTTGGCGGTTTTCAGGTTGACGACCATGTCGAACTTGATCGGCTGCTCGACCGGCAGGTCGGCCGGTTTGGCGCCTTTTAGAATCTTGTCGACGAAGTGCGCGGCGCTGCGGTGGCTGGCCACGATGTCGGGACCATAGCTGAGCAGGCCGCCGGCGACGGCGTTTTCGCGCAGGCCGTATATGGCCGGTAGGCGCGCAGCCATCAGCGCTTCGTGCAGTTTGGCGCGCTCGGCATTGAACAACGGGTCACCGGGCACCACGACGGCCTGCGCGCGTTGCTGGACCATCTGCTGTGCAGCGGTGCCGACTTGCGCGGACAGGTTGGCCGTGATGCGAACGACCTCCAACCCCAAGGCCGAACAGGCGCGCTGCGTGGCGCTCCAGTACTCGGCATGCGACGGATTGCTTTCATTGAGCAGGATGGCGAAGCGCTGGGCGCGGGGCAGAACCTCGCGCAACAGTTCGACCAGTTTGGCCGCTACTTCCTCGGCCTGGTTGGTGGTGCCCGTGATGTTGCCGCCGGGACGGGCCAAGCTGGCGACGAAGCCGTTGCCCACCGCGTTGGCGACATAGGCCATTACGATAGGCGTGGTCTTGGTGGCTCGTTGCGCCGCGCCCACCATGGCAGCGCTGCCGACCACGATCACCGCGGCCCGCCAAGCGATCAACTCGGCGAGCATGGTGTCGGCGCGCTTCAAATCGAAGTTGGCGTAGGCGAAACGGTATTCAACGTTCTTGCTGTCCTGCCAGCCGAGCTCGCGCATGCCGAGCAAAAACGCCTCGCGTGTCCGCGCCGGCGTGGTTTCCGGTCCGAATTGCAGCCATCCGACGCGCCGCAGCGCGTCGGCGCTCTGGCCCCAAACCCAACCATGCGACGCGAGCAGGCCGACGCCTGTTGCCAGTGAAAAAACACGCCGGGAAATCATTCGAGCACCTCGTCAACCCGCAGCATGAAGCTCGGCGGGACGGCCAGGCCGAGCGCCTTGGCGGTCTTCATGTTGAGGACCAACTTGAAGCGGATCGGCTGTTCGACCGGCAGCTCGCCCGGTTTGGCGCCTTTGAGTATCTTGTCGACGTAACTGGCGGCGCGGCCCGACTGCACGGCCAGGTTCGCCGCGTAGGACATCAGCCCTCCCGCTTCGGCAAAGGTACGCAGCGCATAGACGGCGGGCAGGCGCTGGCGCGCCGCGAATTCGACGACACGCTGGCGGTTGCCGATGGTCAGCGGCGTGTCGAAACAAAAGACGGCGTCGGCGCGCTCGCGCACCATGGCCGCCCAGGCCGGCTCCTATGACCTGACGACGGCTGATGCGATGGATCATGACGCTTGCTCCCCCCGGCCCGGTGGGCTCGTTGCGGTCTGGTGCTTGAGCGTTGACGAACGATGCGATTATCGGACCAACCCTGACGCTGTTCCAAGCGATATCGATTTCGCAGCGCAGCATCGGTTGGCAGGGCCTGACCCTTTGGCAATGTCGTGACCGTTCGCACAATCGTTGAGGAAAGCGGTACGCGCGCCGCACAAGGATAGGAAATCCAATGAGCTTTCGGCGAGTATGTCTGACGCCGAGTGCAGCAGTCAATCGCCGATTTCGGGCCCCCTATTGGCACCGCAAGCACTGCCTGATGCATGGAGAGTGGCCGCCGGTGCCACTCTCCATGCATCAGGCACGAGCCTCCCCCACCCTACCTACCAGGCGATGCGCTGATCGAACTCGATCTCGGGTGCGCAATGGGCTGACCAATCCCACTGAGGATCGTTGTTGGCCTGCTCCGCCGCCGGTGCCGCCTCCCGCAACGGCGGCCCGCGCGCTGGGGCAACGCGCGGCGGCTGGGTGGATTCGCCGATGTGGTCGAGGATCTTCTTCACGGTGCGGGCATCGTTGATGAAGGCGATGATGCGCATCGAGGCATGGCAGATCGGGCATTGCAGCGGAAAGGCCTCATAGATGCGCGAGCGCAGCATCGCCCACAGATACCGGGCCACGGCACGATGGCGGGGCAGGTCGCGGGTTGCTACCGAAATCGGCGCTGGCGGGACGGCGGCAGGGGCGAGCGCCGTTACCACCGGACGCAGCGGCGCATTGGGCGCAAGCACACCATAGGTGCGAT
>JAYVWK010000489.1:0-8304 GCA_043786185.1 Burkholderiales bacterium | reverse complement strand
AAGTATTGTGCTGACGCCAGCAACCTGCTGCTGATCCCCGAAAACCATACCCGCAACCTGTTTTACCTGCAGAACGTGGCGCGTCTGCAGGCGATTCTCAAGCAAACCGGCCTCAACGTACGACTAGGGACGCTCAATCCTGAGATCATCGAGCCAACGCCGTTTTCGCTGCCGGATGGCACCACTCTGACGGTCGAACCGCTGGTGCGGCAGGGCAAGCGACTGGGATTGGCGGGTTTCGATCCCTGCGCCATTCTTCTCAACAACGATCTTTCGGCCGGCATACCCGACATCCTCAAGGGACTGGACGAACAGGTGCTGCTGCCGCCCTTGCACGCGGGCTGGGCGGTGCGTCGCAAATCCAGGCATTTCCGTGCTTATGACGAAGTCGTCGCCAAGTTCGCCGCCGAGATCGATATCGATCCATGGCTGCTCAACCCTTATTTCGGGGTCTGCGGGTCGATCAATTTCCAGGAACGCACCGGTGAGGAGTGCCTCAAGTCCAACGTCGAATCGATCATTCCGCGCATTCGCGCCAAGTATGCCGAGTACGGCATCAAGGACGAGCCCTTCGTGATCGTCAAGGCCGATGCCGGCACCTATGGCATGGGCATCATGAGTGTCAAGTCAGCCGAAGAAGTGGTCGGACTGAACCGCAAGCAACGCAACAAGATGGCGGTGGTGAAGGAAGGGCTGGAAGTCAGCGAAGTCATCATCCAGGAAGGCGTGCACACCATCGAGAAAGTGGCGGGGGCCAATGCCGAACCGGTGGTTTACATGATCGACCGCTTCGTGGTCGGCAGTTTTTACCGGGTCAATACCTTGCGCAGCGCCACCGAGAACCTCAACGCGCCGGGGGCGCATTTTGAAACGCTGGGGATTGATGCGGTCGGCGCGACCTCCGATCCGGGCGATGATCCGGCCACCGAACACAATCGCTTCTACACCTACGGCGTGATCGCCCGCCTGGCGGCGTTGGCCGCTTCCTACGAACTCGAGCACACCGCTCCCGCGGCCTGAATTCGTGCGCATCCTGTTTGTTGCCGACCCGCTGGACGAGTTCAAGACCTACAAGGATTCGACCTTTGCGATGATGGTCGAAGCCGCCGCGCGCGGCCACCAGTTGCATGCGTGCCTGCAGGGCGATCTGCTGCTGCTCGCCGGTGAAGTGCATGCGTGGACCAGAAAGATCGACATGACGCCGCAGGCCGCCCACTGGTACGCCGCTGGCGACCCAGTGCGTGAGGCGCTGCCGGCATTTGGTGCGGTGGTGATGCGCAAGGATCCGCCGTTCGACATGGAGTACTTTTACGCGACGCACCTGCTCGGTCGCGCCGCGGCGAACGGTACGCGTGTGTTCAACGACCCGCGCGCCTTGCGCGATCACAACGAGAAGCTGGCAATCGCCGAATTTCCGCAGTTCACCGCGCCGACCCTGGTCACGCGCCGCGAGGACGAATTGCGCGCCTTTGTGGGAGGGCACGATCAGGCGGTCTTCAAGCCGCTCGACGGCATGGGCGGCAGCGGGATCTTTCGCGTCAGTCGCGCCGAGCCGAATCTCTCGGTGATCATCGAGACCCTCACCGTCAACGGCACGCAGACCATCATGGCACAGAAGTACCTGCCGGCGATCGTCGATGGCGACAAGCGAGTGCTGGTGATCGGTGGCCGCCCGGTGCCGTATTGCCTGGCGCGCATTCCGAAAGCCGGCGAGACGCGCGGCAACTTGGCCGCCGGCGGTACAGGTGTGGCGCGTGAACTCAGTACGCGCGACCGGCACATCGCCGAAACCCTGGGACCGATCTTAGCCGCGCGCGGACTGCTGCTGGTCGGGCTCGACGTGATCGGCGAAAATCTCACCGAGATCAACGTGACCAGCCCGACCTGTTTTCAGGAAATCACCACCCAGACCGGCTTCAACGTCGCCGGCATGTTCATTGATGCCGTGGAAGCGGCGGCCGCCGCGTCGCGCTAGCGTACCCGAGGTCGATCGCGCCGCCCTGTCGGTGCCTGATCCTTTGCCGTATATTCGGGTTTTCGCGAAGCGATCTGTGTCCCAATGGTCGGCGTGCTCTTGATCACCCACGGCAGCACCGGTGCGGCACTTCTGGCCGCTGCTGAACATGTCCTCGGCGCGCCGCAGGCCAACGCAGGCGCGATCGCGGTCGGACCCGCGGACGATGCGGCGCAGGTATTGGCCGGAGCGCGCCGGCAAATTGCCGCACTTGATGCGGGCAGCGGGGTGCTCGTGCTGACCGACGTGTATGGCGCGACGCCGTCGAGTATCGGCGCGCGCCTGCTCGAAGCGGGTCGCGTCGAAGGCATTGCCGGGGTGAATCTGCCGATGCTGGTCAAGGCCCTGAGTTGCGGGACCATGCCGCTTGCGCAGGCTGTCGCGCAATCGCTTGCCGCCGGCGCGCGCGGGCAGATCAACATGAAGGAGGATGCTTGTCATGCCGCTGCGGGAGGAAATTGAGATCATCAATCAGCTTGGCCTGCACGCGCGCGCGTCAGCCAAATTGACCCAGTTGGCGGCGCAGTTCAAGAGCGATGTCTGGGTCAGCCGCAACGGCAGGCGGGTCAACGGCAAGAGCATCATGGGGGTGATGATGCTGGCTGCCGGTATTGGCTCGAAGGTCGAGATCGAGGCCATAGGCGACGACGAAGCGGCGGCCATGAGCGCGCTCAGGCTCCTGATCGCCGACAAGTTCGGTGAAGGCAAGTAGCGCAATACCAGGCAGCCCGCGCGCTTCCGTTTCCGGCATTCCGTCAAAACCCGCTCCCCTTTCCGACAAGCCCGGTACACCATGTCCTTCACCCTCCACGGCATTGGTGTATCAGGCGGCATCGCCATCGGCCGTGCCCATCTGGTCACCCCGGTGGCGCTGGATGTCTCGCACTATCTGGTAGCGCCGGCGCAGGTCGCGGCAGAGGGCGCGCGCTTCGAAGCCGCGGTCGCCGCGGTGCAGGAGGAATTGAAAAGCCTGCACGCCAGCCTGCCGCATGCATCGCCGGGGGAAATGGGCGCGTTTCTCGACCTTCATTCGATGATTCTGGCCGATCCAATGTTGTCGAAAGAGCCGCTGCGGATCATCGAGGAGCGCCGCTGCAACGCCGAATGGGCATTGATCCAGCAAATGGATGCGCTGGTCGCCCAGTTCGACGAGATCGAGGACGAGTACCTGCGCGAGCGCAAGAACGACGTCGTGCAGGTGGTCGAGCGGGTGCTCAAATCCCTGCTGGGGGCCGCATCCGGCATGCATTCAGCGTTGAGCCGGACCCAGAAACTCAAGGCGCTGCAGTCGCAGGAAAGCGAAATGGTGGTGGTCTCGCACGACCTGTCGCCGGCCGACATGCTGTTGTTCAAGCAGCACCGGTTCGCCGGGTTCGTGACCGACGTCGGTGGTGTGACCTCGCACACCGCGATTCTGGCGCGCAGCCTGGCCTTGCCGGCGGTGGTCGCACTGCATCATGCACGTCAACTGGTCGAGGAAGACGACTGGCTGATTCTTGACGGCAGCGCCGGGGTGCTGATCGTCGCGCCCGATGCGGCGGTGCTGGCCGAATACAAGCTCAAGCGGCGTGCATTGCAACTCGAACGCAGGCAACTGATGCGACTGGCTGGCGCGCCGGCGGCGACCCTGGATGGTGTCATGGTCGAACTGCAGGCCAACATCGAGCTGCCCGACGACGTCAAGGCCGCCAACGACGCCGGTGCCGCCGGCGTGGGCCTGTTTCGCACCGAGTTCCTGTTCATGAACCGCAAGGAGTCGCCCGGCGAGGACGAGCAGTTCGAAGCCTACCGCCAGGTGGTGCAGGCGATGAACGGCCATGCGGTGACCATCCGCACGCTCGATATCGGCGCCGACAAGCAGCTCGATAATGATTCCGCGCAGGACAGCGTCGCGCTCAACCCGGCGCTCGGGCTGCGCGCGATCCGCTACAGCTTGGCCGAGCCGCAGATGTTCATGGCGCAGTTGCGCGCTATCCTGCGGGCCTCCCACTACGGCCGGGTCAAGATCCTGCTGCCGATGATTGCGCACTGGCATGAGATCGAACAGGCGCTTGCCCTGATCGACCAGGCACGTTCCCAGTTGGATGCGGCAGGCATTCCCTACGACCCGGCCGTGGCGGTGGGCGGCATGATTGAAATTCCCGCAGCGGCTCTTTCGATCGGCCTGTTTGTCAAGAAGCTCGATTACCTGTCGATCGGCACCAATGACCTGATCCAGTACACCCTGGCCATCGATCGTGCCGACGACCAGGTGGCGAGCCTGTACGACCCGCTGCATCCGGCTGTACTGTACCTGGTGGCCAATACCATTCGCATCGCCAACAAGGCCGGCGTGCCGGTGGCGGTATGCGGCGAAATGGCCGGCGAGGTGGCGATGACGCGCCTGCTTTTGGGCATGGGATTGCGACAGTTTTCGATGCATCCGGCGCAATTGCTCGCGGTCAAGCAGCGCGTGTTGCAGACCAGCCTCGCCAGTGCCGAAAGCCAGGTCAAGCGCATGCTGCGTACCGAAGAGCCCGAGCGCCTGCGCGATCTGCTGGCGCAACTCAATGCTTAGGGAAATCGCCGGCGTGGTGCAAACCACGCCGGGCGTGATCAAGCGCTGGTTCGAGAGCGACTTTTTCGACCTGTACCTTTGGCAGCGCGGGCCGCAGGTGGTCCACCTGCAGCTCTGCTACAACCGCGGCCGCAAGGATGAAAGCGCGATCAGCTGGAAGGACGGGCTGGGACTGTTCCACGATGGTGTCGATGCGGCGCGCCGTACCGAGGCGCCCTTGCTCGAATCCGGCGGTGCCTTCGATGCGGAAAAAGTCAACGCGCGTTTCCTCAAGGAATCGACCGGCCTGCCGATCGAGTTGCGCAAATTCGTGCTGGCGAAACTGCATGATTTCGCGCTGCACGGTGCGGTCAAGCGCAGCCAGCCACGGCGCGTGGTGGTGCGGCGCGAAGACTGGCAAGAGCGCGCTGGAGACGCGCAATAGGGCGGTCTGGCGCACCTCTCCAGGGGTGGTCAATTTTTTCCCTGGCCTTGGACCGAATAAGGCCGGATTCGTCGAACCCTCCCCTGCTGTTGGCAGCGCGTTTTCCTGAGCTACAATGCGGATTCAGCGCCGATTTGATCATCGGATTGCGGGCGCTATATAAATCCGGCTAAATAGGTGCATGGACGCCCGAAAGAAATCCATCAACCCGATTAGCCGCCGCGGCAATCGGGTTTTGTTTTTTCGGAGCAAGTCTTGGATCCCCAATCGGTTGGCATCGTCAGTCGGCAAATCGCGCGCTTCGCCGAGCCTTTCGTATTCAGAAGCGGCCGATCGATCCCGCATTTCGAACTGGTCTACGAAACCTATGGCCAGCTCAACGCGGCGCGCTCTAATGCGGTATTGGTGTGCCATGCGCTGAACGCGTCACACCATGTTGCCGGCGCATATGCTGACGCTCCGGGTGAGGTAGGTTGGTGGGACAACATGGTCGGCCCCGGCAAGCCGCTCGACACCACACGGTTTTTCGTCATTGGGGTCAACAACCTCGGTGGTTGTTTCGGCACCACCGGGCCGCGCCATCCCAATCCAGAGACCGGTCGTCGCTATGGCGCGGATTTTCCGGTGGTGACCGTGGAGGACTGGGTCAACGCCCAGGCGCGACTGGCCGACCATCTGGGCGTCGCCCGATTCGCAGCCGTCATGGGCGGCTCTTTGGGTGCGATGCAGGCCATGCAGTGGGCGATCGCCTATCCGGCGCGGGTGGCCAATGCGCTGGTGGTGGCCGCCACACCGAAGCTGTCGGCGCAGAACATCGCCTTCAACGAGGTGGCGCGCCAGGCCATCATCACCGATCCGGACTTTCATGGCGGGCATTTCTACGAGCATGATGTGGTGCCGGAACGCGGGCTCCGGGTGGCACGCATGATCGGGCACATCACCTACCTGTCGGATGACGTGATGGCCGAAAAATTCGGCCGCGAACTGCGCGATGGCCTCAAGTTCGGCTACGGCACCGAGTTCCAGATCGAGTCCTACCTGCGTCACCAGGGTGAAAAGTTTTCCGCCTATTTCGATGCCAACACGTATCTGTTGATCACCAAGGCGCTCGACTATTTCGACCCGGCGGCGGCGGCAGGCGGCGATCTCGCGGTAGCGTTGAAACCGGCGGCGGCGGTCAATTTTCTGGTGGTTTCCTTCACTACCGACTGGCGCTTTTCGCCGGCGCGCTCGCGCGAGATTGTTGCCGCGCTCACCGCCAATCGGGCCACTGTTTCGTATGCCGAGATCGATGCGCCGCACGGACATGACGAGTTCCTGCTCGAGGACGCGCGCTACCACGCGCTGGCGCGGGTGTATTTCGATGCCATCGCGGAGGCCATGTGAGCGCCGAGTCAACGCAAGTCAACAGCGCGGTCAACGGCGGTCGCGCTCTGCGCGCCGACTTCAGCATCATCGCCGACATGGTGCGCCCGGGTACGCGCGTGCTCGATCTAGGCTGCGGCGATGGCAGCCTGATGAAATACCTTGCCACGGCGCGCGCTGTCAAGGGTTACGGCATCGAAATCGACGACTGCAACGTGCTGGCGGCATTGAAGAACGGCATCAACGTGCTGCAAGGCGACCTCGAACGTGGCCTGCGCAGCTTCGCCGACGCGTCGTTTGATACCGTGCTGTTGTCGCAAACCCTGCAGGCCATGCACAACATCGAAGGCCTGATGGGAGAAATGCTGCGGGTCGGACGCGAGGCGATCGTCTCGTTTCCGAATTTCCGCTATGCACCGCATTTTCGCCAGCTTGAGGCCGGCCACATGCCGGTCTCGGAGACCCTGCCCTACCAGTGGCATAACACGCCCAACGTTCATCTGTGCACGCTGGCGGATTTCGAGGACCTGTGCGGGACGCTGGCAATTCACATCGTCGAGCGGGTGGCCTTGGCCAAGGGCAAGCCGGTGGTGAACGAACCGAACATCAACAGCGAACTTGCGATCTACCGCGTCAGGGCCGCGGCGACGCCATAAGCGCCAGCCCGCCGGCGCCGTCAGTCTTCAGCGGCGATTGAGTCGATCAGACGACGCTGCGTCCACAAGAGGGCCAGCCCGGGGAGGGCGATAGCGAAGGTGGCCAGAAAGAACGTGGCCCAGCCGAGCTCGGCCACCATGATTCCGGAAAACGGACCTGCGAGGTAAGTGCGGCCGACTGCCGCCAGCGCGGAGAGCAAGGCGAACTGCGTGGCTGAATAGCGCACCCGGCACAGGGTCATCAGGAAGGCCACGAAGGCGGCCGTACCCATGCCGCCGCACAGGTTTTCCATGCCGATCACCAGAGCCATCGACTCATAGGATTTGGGCGTGACCGCCAGCACCCAGAATCCCAGGTTGGTCACCGCCTGCAACACACCGAACAGCATCAGCGCGCCATACAAGGACAAGCGCGACATCAGCGCGCCGCCCGCCAGTGCGCCGACGATGGTGGCAATAAGGCCGAGAATCTTGTTGATCGCGCCGACTTCGGTGACTGTGAAGCCGACCCCGCGAATCAGGAAAGCGGTGGAGAGGCTGCCGGCGAAGGCATCCCCGAGCTTGTAGAGCACGATCAGGGTGAGCGCCAGCACGGCGCCATCGCGTGTGAAAAAGTCCTTGAGCGGGCCCACCACGGCCTCGTCGAGCGTGCGTGGCGGCGCGACTTGCTGTGGCGGATCGCTGGCCACGAAGGTGGCGACCATGCCGATGGCCATCAGGCCGGCCATCAGCCAGTAGGTGGCGCGCCAGCCGATGAAACTGTCGGCCAGCACCAGTGCCAGCCCGCCGGACACCAGCATCGCCAGGCGATAGCCCAGCACTGAAACGGCCGCGCCGGCGCCGCGCTCACTGGCCTTGAGCAGGTCGGTGCGATAAGCATCGAAGGCGATGTCCTGGGAGGCCGAGAAAAACGCTACCACCACCGCCATCGCGGCTAACGCGACGATCGAATCGCGGGGCGACATGCTGCCCATCGCGGCGATGCCGGCCATCAGCAGCAGTTGCGACACCAGCATCCAGCCGCGCCTCCGCCCCAGAAACGGCGGCACGAAGCGGTCCATGAAGGGCGCCCACAAGAACTTGAGGGTGTAGGCCGAACCCGCGAGCGTCAGGAAGCTGATGGTCCGAATGTCCAGACCTTCGACCGTGGCCCAGGCCTGCAGGGTGCCCGTGGTCAAGGCCAGCGGCAGGCCGGAAGAAAACCCCAGCAGCAAGAGGAGTGCGATCCGCCGATCGGCGTAGACGGCAACGAAGTCGCGAAAATTCATCGTGCGTGAGTCTAGCAGTC
>JAYVWK010000488.1:0-3012 GCA_043786185.1 Burkholderiales bacterium | reverse complement strand
ATCGAGACTTCAGCGGTGACTGTGGCCAGCGCGCATCGCGCGCGCATCTATGAGCACTTGACTGGCTTGCTTGCCGACAACGCTGTACTGGCGATTCCTGCGACGCCAGGGGTGGCGCCGCCGCTCGATATGCCGGTGGCCGATCTCGAGCGCTGGCGCAATCGTGCGCTGGGGCTCCTGTGTATCGCCGGCCATGCCGGCTTGCCGCAGGTGAACCTGCCGCTGGCCAGGGTCGACGGCCTGCCGGTGGGGTTGTCCCTGATCGCGGCGCGCGGTCATGACGCGTTGCTGCTCAAACTGGCGCGCGAACTCAGTCAGTAGCGCCGTGCCTGATATCGCACGCCGGGCCGCTCACAGGTCAAACACCAGCACGGGCGTTTGCGCACGCGAGCAGCATACGGTGATGCGGTCGTTCGCCGCGTGCTCGTCGGCTGTCATATAACTATCGCGGTGGTCCGGTGTGCCTGCGAGCACGCCGGTCATGCAGGTCCCGCACACGCCCAGTTCGCACGAGGTTTCGACGCCGACGCCGTGAAAGGCCAGCACATCGAGGATGGTGTCGTTGGCCGAGACGTCGAGGATCGCCCCGGTACTGGCGATCTTGACCTGGAAGGGCGCGTCACCGGACATGCGCTTGCGCCGCGCTCAGGCGGCCTGCGCAGCTTCAGGACGTTGCGCTTCGGCAGCCTCAGTCTCAAGCATGCGCTTGACCGTGCGCCGCATATGAACGCGCGCGGAGTCGGCCACGATATCGACCAGTCCGGCCTCACCGGTCGCAGCCAGCCGCGCCTGCTGGGCTTCGACGATGATCTTGTCTTCCTTGAAGGCGGTGTCGATCTCGGTATAGAGCTGTTCGGTGGCGGCCGGTTCATCCTGGCGATAACCGTTGGCGGCGGACCAGTAGTAGAAGCAGGAATTCCCGGTTTCGGGCGTGAGCCCGTGGAAGATGCGCAACTGGAACCCGCCTTCCTGCTCGCGGTCTGACTGGGCGCCGCGGCCAACGGCCAGCGCGCCAGACCATTGGACGATGCTGCCGGGCGCGATGAACTCGAATTCCTGCCAGCGGTCGACGCGCCCGGTGAAGCCGGCGGCTTTGACATAGGTCGGTGGCGGGTTGGAGTCGAGCAGCCAACGAATGTAGTGCAGGCCGGTATCGGTCGGCGTGACCGTCATTTTCGCGTCGACATGCGCTTTGGGGTTGCCGCCGATGGTATTGCGGTGCACGTAGCCCAGGTGCGTCAGGTCCATGAGGTTGTCGACCATCAGCATGTAGTTGCCGGCGATGTGGTACATGGCGTGCTTGTGCGGCCACTTCTTGTGATCGTTGTGCCAAGGATAGTCGACGATTTTGGAATGGTCGGCCTCTGCGACCTCGCCCATCCACACCCAGATGAATTCGTCTTTCTCGACCGCCGCATAGGCCTTGACGCGCGCCTTGGCGGGAATGCGTTCCTGGCCCGCAATCTCGACGCAGCGACCGTCGGTGTCGAACACCAGTCCGTGGTAGCCGCATTGCAGCCCGTTGTCGACGACTTCGCCGAAGCGCAGCGGCGTGGCGCGGTGGCAGCAGCGGTCTTCCAGTATGCTGACGTTGCCTGCGCGGTCACGATAGATCACGACGGCTTCGTTGCAGATGGTGCGCGCCAGCGGCTGGTTCTTGACTTCGTGGGCCCAGGCGGCGATGTACCAGGCGTTGCGGATGAACATGGCGTCTCCTTTTGCGTTTGTCGCGTCGACGCCCTCCAGCGCCGCATCGCTCCAGCGCCGATTCGGGACAACCCGTATCCCGGCTGCTGTTGCCTGGCGCGCCAAGCTGATACGGTTTGTTGCAATCGGGTACTTGAATCCGGTCACGTATGGTGCCATCTTGCTTGCATTCTGCGGGGTTGCGCAAGGATGGATGCGCGAAGTCGCGGTACCAACCTTTTCGAAGGAAACATTCATGAAACGCCGATTATTAGCTCTCGCCCTGCTGCTCGCATCTTCCATCGCGTTCGCGTTGCCGGCGCCCAAGGACATCGAGGCTGCGGTCAAGGCCGGCCAGCTCGATCGGGCCGAACAGATGCTGCAGGAAGTCATTCGAGCCAAGCCCGATAGTGCCAAAGCCCGCTATGAACTCGGGCAGGTGTTGGCACGTGCGGGCCGCAAGATCGAAGCCCGCGACGCTCTCATCGAAGCCCAGCGCCTTGATCCTGCGCTCAAATTCGCCCACGACCCGGCACAATTCCAGGATTTTCTGAAAAAGCTGCAGGGTCCCGGCCTATCGTCGGCGCCAGTCGAATTCAAGCCGCAAGCGGCGTCGGTTACGGCACAGGCAAGCGCGCCTGCGGCGCCGGCACCTACGTTTCCCTGGGGCTACGTGCTGCTCGGTGGAGGTGTGCTGGCTGCGGTGTGGTTCTTCGCGCGTCGCATGGCCCCGCCTGCAGCCGGCTTGGGCGCGGCAGGTGCTATGGCGGGCGGGAATGCATCGGCTTATAGCCCGGGCAATGTTTCAGGTGTCAACCCGGGCAACGCGGCGGGCTATGGTGTTCCTCAGCAGCGCCCGGGCATGGGAATCG
This sequence comes from Burkholderiales bacterium, assembly GCA_043786185.1. Taxonomy (GTDB): domain Bacteria; phylum Pseudomonadota; class Gammaproteobacteria; order Burkholderiales; family JAEUOS01; genus JAEUOS01. The sequence continues at coordinate 454 of JAYVWK010000488.1, read as the reverse complement.
GCGGCGCAGTGCTGGGTGGCGTGGCCGGTCTTGCCGCCGGCTACGGTCTGGCCAAGGCGTTCGAACATGGCGACAGCAGCAGCCATGCCGCAACGTCCGGCAACAGCGGCCTGATGCCGATCGAACCGGCGGCGCAGGCCGACTACGGCAACTTCGATGCCGGCAACGGCGACTCGTGGGATGCGAACGACGCCGGCGATGCAGGGTCCGACGGCGATAGCTGGTAGCAGCGACGCAGGCGCGCATTTTCCTTGAAAACCGGAGAGAGCTCTTCGGCATCGAGCTTCTTACGCCGGGCCGGCTATATGCTTTTTGGTCGCCTTGCGGCTTGGAATGATGGTCTTCAGGAAAATTTCGTTGTCCGACTCGACGTATAGGTCCGGATACGCATAGCCCTTGATCATCATCACAGAATCCATCAAGGCGCGGCGCGTGTCCAGGTTTGTGTGCGGCC
>JAYVWK010000487.1:0-3562 GCA_043786185.1 Burkholderiales bacterium | reverse complement strand
CGCCTCGGTGACGGTGGCCTGCGAAAAATGGCCATTGGGTGTGCCGATGAGATTGGTGCTGACTTGCTGCTTGGGCATGTGGCCTCCTTGAAAGTCAATTTGTAATGCGGGTAACGCATTGGATGATTGCCGCTGCGACGCCGAGGCGGGTCGCGCAGGCGGTGAGTTGGGCGAGTACATCGGCTGGTACCGGGCAGGCCTCACGATTTTGTTCACGCCGCGCGGCTTCGATGTCGCCGGGAGCATACAGCCGGTCGGTGCCGGCAGCGCGCTGCGCGGCGCGGATTGTGCCTGCGAAATGGTCGACGCGCGCGGGGAATGTGGTCTCGACGCCAAATGCGCGCGGGTCGATCGCCAGAAAAAAATGGGCGCAACCGTAGGGCTCGGCGGCGTCACCGTATAGTGGTTTTACCTCAGCGGCGATGGCGCCGCCCGACAGGCCACCGCACAGCAGATCGATCAGCACGGCGAGGCCGAAGCCCTTCGGCCCGGCCGCAGGCAACAGCATGCCCTTGATCGCGGCAGCCGGGTCGGTAGTTGGCTTGCCGGCGTCGTCGGCGGCCCAGCCTGCGGGAATCGCTTGCCCCGCGGATTGCGCGAGACGCACCCGGCCCATCGCGGTCGCGCTCATCGCCATGTCGGTGACCAGTGCCGGGCCGCTTGCCGTCGGCACCGCAAGCGCCAGTGGATTGTTGCCGACGATGCGCTCCGACCCACCCGGCGGCGGCATCAGGGGGCGGGTATTGCTCATGACCATCGCCACTAAGCCCTCGGCGGCGATCTGGCGCGCCCAGGTGCCGGCGGTGCCGAAGTGAAAGCCGTTGCGCACCGCCACCGAAGCGAGGCCGTGCCGTTTACCACGTTCCAGCAGCAAACGCACCGATTCTTGCGCACTGATCTGGCCGAGACAGTGATGCGCATCGAGCACGATGGCGGCGCCACCGTCGTGCACTGTCGAAATGTTCGCAACCGGCGCGATCGAGCCCGCAAGCAGCCGGTCGACGTACATCGGCACCAGCATGACGCCATGCGAACCAATCCCTTCACAGTCGGCCGTGATCAGCGATGCCGCCGCATACCGCGCGTCGCCCGCCGGCACCTTGGCGGCGCTGAAGATCGCCGCGGTCAGATCGACCAGCGCGGTGACCGCGACCCGCGCCGGATTACTAATGGGCATCGCGCTCATCGGTATACCAGTCCGGCTTTTGTGGATAGTGCGGCCCGTCGTACATCTCCACGATGATCGTGTCCTCGTGAGCCACGGTCGGCCCGTGCACATTGCCTTTGGGATTGCAGTAGAAGCAGCCGGCAGTCAGGACCACGTTGGTGGCGGTGTACTCGTACTTGCCTTCGAGGCAGAACATGAACTGGTTCGAGGCATGCGAGTGAGGCGCCGGAATGCCGCATCCCTTGGCAAATCGTATGAGTGCGATCGTCGCGCTGGTGGTCTCGTTACGCCAGAGCATTTTTTCCGATACACCCTTGAGCGATTTATCGCGCCAAGGCATATCCCTGGTCTGGATCAGCAGCTCCGCAATATTCGGTGCGCCGGGCATGGCGGCGGGGGCGGTGCTTGAAGTCATCGGGGAATCCTCCTTTGAGTGTGCTTGGTGTGTTCAGTGTGATGCCGGGACAGGCGGCAGGAGCGGTCGCAGCAACCACTCCACGATCACCACCAGGAGATAGGCCAGCATGCCCAGCGCGGCCAGTGCGAACAGCGAAGCAAACGCGAGCGGCGTGTTGATTTGAGACGTGGCCGAAAGCAGCAGATGGCCGAGGCCCTCGCTCGAGCCGATGAACTCCCCGATCACCGCGCCGATTACCGCCAGCGTGACTGCTACCTTCGCGCCGGTCATGACAAAGGGTAGCGCTGCCGGCAGTTGCACCTTCCAGAATATCTGCCAGCGTGACGCGCGCAGGCTGCGTGCCAGTTCGAGCAGCTCGGGCGGGGTCGATTGCAGGCCGGCGGCGGTATCTATGACGACGGGAAAAAAAGCGACCAGCCAGGCGATTGCCAGTTTGGACTCGATGCCGGTGCCCAGCCAGACCAGCACGATCGGCGCGAGCGCCACCTTTGGAACGGACTGCAATGCGATCAGTAGTGGCGAAAACATCCAGTTGAGGATCTTCGAGTTGGAGATCGCCACGGCGATCGGGATGCCGATGCCAAGCGCCAGCAAAAAGCCGTACAGCGTCGCCTTGAGTGTGACCCAGCCTTCTTCGAGCAAGAGGTCCCAGCGCGCGATGATCGCGCCGGCCACTTGCGTCGGTTTCGGCAGGACCGCCTCAGCCACATTGAACTGGACGCAATACCACTGCCACACCAGCAACAGCAGGATGATGCCAAGCGGTGGCAGGATGAGGCGCTTCCATGTGTCGCTCATGACTGATCAGGCCGTTTCGTGGAAGATGCCGAGCGCGCGGCCGGCGCGGTGCTCAAGCGCCATGAACTGCTCGGTGTAGCGCGTGTGTGCGCAACGCGGGTAGGGCAGGTCAACAGTGATGCGCGCGGCGATGCGCGCGGGGCGCTTGCTGAACACCAGCACCTGATCCGACAGATATACCGCTTCGGCAATCGAATGCGTGACAAACACCACGGTCGCTTTGGTACGTGCGCGGATGTCGAGCAGCAGGTCGTTCATCTCCATGCGCGTGAGCTCGTCGAGCGCGCCAAACGGCTCGTCCATCAGCAGCAGGGTCGGTTGATGCACCAAAGCGCGGCACAGCGCGGCGCGCTGCTGCATGCCACCGGAGAGTTGATGCGGCCGCACATCGTGAAACCCATTCAAGCCGACCATCTCCAGCAGATCGAATGCGCGCGCTCGTGCCGCTTTGTCACGCTTGCCGAGAATCTCCATCGGGAACAAGACGTTGTCAAGCACATTGCGCCACGGCATCAGGTTCGGCGTCTGGAATACAAAGCCGAAATCCGGATGCGGCTCGGTCACCTCTTCGCCACGGATGCGCACCGAGCCTGCGGTCTTGGGAATCAAGCCGGCGATGATCCGCAACAAGGTGGTCTTGCCGCAGCCGCTTGGGCCAAGCAGCGAGACAAACTCGCCTTCCTCGAAACTGAGCGAAGCCTCGTCGATCGCGACCAGCGGTTCCCCAACCACGCGACCGTAGCGCTTTTGTTCGAACACGCGCCGTACGCCGACAAGTTCGCCGAAGCTCATAGCGGTCTGATCTTTGCTTGGGTTTGCTTGGGTTTGCTTGGGTGGAGGGGCATGGCGCGCGAATCTGAGGGGGCGCGGTGTGGTTGCGAAAGGGTGGCGTACGCGTAAGAAATTTCATGTAATATATCACACAAGCTTCAAACTGCCGAGCTATCCAACCCAGCTATCCAACCCATCCAGGCAGCCCGCACCGCGACACCATGCCACCTGTCCGTTCCCCCCTCACCGTTGTCAAGAGCAAGCCCGGCATCCAGGCGCCGCGTGTGTCGCTCGCCAACGCCGCCTACGCCGACCTGAAGCGGCGCATTCTGTCGCTCGAGCTCGAGCCCGGCCAGTTCGTTACCGAACCTGCGCTATGCGACCTGCTTGAATTGGGGCGGATGCCG
>JAYVWK010000486.1:0-3499 GCA_043786185.1 Burkholderiales bacterium | reverse complement strand
CGACATTTTCGCCGGCATGTCGCGCTTGCAGCACTATCTGGGTGACTTCGGCAACGGCAGCAAGATGAAGTACCTGGCCAATGTGCTGGTCAATATTCATAACGTCGCAGCCGCCGAGACCTTCGCCCTGGCGGGCCGTGCCGGGATGGATCTGCAAACCGTGCTTGACGTACTGAAAGACAGCGCGGGCACGTCGCGCATGTTGCAGGTACGCGGCCCGATGATGGTCAATTCCGACTATGACAAGCCCACCGCACGCATCGAGATGTACATGAAGGATCTCGACATCATCAGCGAATTCGCCTTCGACCTGCGCTGCCCGATGCCGCTGTTCGGGGTGGCGACCCAGCAGTATTTCTCGGCGCTCAACAACGGTCGCGGTGCGCAGGACACGGCGGCGGTCTGTGCGGTGCTTGAAGAGGCTGCCGGGATTCACCGCAAATGAAATTGCGCGCCTGAAGTCGGAGACGGGATTGGATGTCATGACTTTAGAGTCGCGCGCGGCGGCGCCGCAAAAGGCGGCAGGCGCGCAGAGCATCCGTCGCGCCGCCGAGGTGCTGCGCCTGGTCGCGGGATTCGCCGGGCGTGGCGCCTCGCTGGCCGAAGTGGTCAAGGCCAGTGGCCTGGAGAAACCGACTGCGCACCGCATGCTCAAGGCGCTATGCGGCGAGAAGCTGCTGGAGCAGGATCGGCTGTCGCGCAACTACCGGCTCGGACTCGGCATGTTCGCCCTCACCGCGGGCATGGGTGACCGCTTCGACATCCGCGATATCGCGCTCGAATCGATGGAGCGGATTCGCAATTTCACCGAAGACACCGTGTATCTGGCGATTCGCAGCGGCTACGACGGCCTGTGCCTGAGCATGCTTGAAGGCACCTACCCGGAGAAGACGCTGATGCTCTCTATCCTCGATCGCTGGCCGCTGGGGGTCGGCGCCTTCTCCATGCCGCTCTTGGCGTATCTGCCGGATGCGCAGGTGCGGGAAATTCTTGAACGCAACGCGGCACGCCTGGCCGGACAGGATCTCTACACGCCGGCCAAGCTGTTGAAAGCGGTGCACGAGACGCGCGAGCGCAATTACGCCTTGAACCAGATCGTCTCGTACCCGACCATGTGCGGTGTGGGGGTGCCGGTGCAGGATCTCGACGGTCGACCGATTGCAGCCCTGTGTGTGACAGCGATCGCGGCGCGCATGCCGCCGGCGCGCATTGCGCAGATCGCCAACGTTTTGTGGACGGAGTCGAAGAAGATTTCCGAGCGCTGGAGCGGCCTGCGTTCGATTGCCGGGGTCGAAGAATCGTGGCGCGCGATCGCGCCACTATCGATGCGCCAAACGGCTCCGCGCGCAGCGACCGCGCGGGCGCGCAGCGCCGACATGCATTCAGCCGATGCGCGGATCCAAACCAAGCAATCAATGAAACGGAGCGCAAGTTCATGAAATTCGGTCTTTTCGGCGGCGCCACCGTGGCCGGCGCGGGCGATGGCAGCGACAGCCCGCAGCAATATCGCGCTTTCATCGACTATGTGCTGGAAGCCGAGCAACTGGGTTTTCACAGCGTATTTCTGGTCGAGCACCATTTCACCGGCTTCAACCAGGTGTCGGCGTCGATTGGCCTGCTCACCTATCTGGCGGCCAAAACCTCGGTGATGCGCCTGGGCACGGCGGTGACCGTGTTGCCCTGGCACAACCCGGTGCTGCTGGCCGAGCAGGCGGCAACGCTCGACCTGCTGTCGAACGGCCGCTTCGATTTCGGCATCGGCAAGGGCTATCGCTTCAGCGAGTTCGCCGGTTTCTGCATTGCGCCAGCGGAGGCTGACGAACGCTTCGCCGAGGCGCTCGAGGTGATCAGGAAGGCGTGGACGACGCGCGGGCGTTTTTCGCACCACGGCAAGCGCTGGCATTTCGAGGATGTGGTGATCGAACCCACGCCTTTGACCCGGCCGCACCCGCCGATGTGGATGGCGGCCGGCAGCGCAGGCGGCATCGAGTGGGCCGCCAGCCAGGACTTCCGGTTGCTGTTGGACCAGTTTTGCGATGCCGAAGTCGCCGGCAGTCGAATTCAAACGTATCGCCAGGCGCTCGAGGCGCGTGGCGCCGTGTTCGATCCGCTGGCCGTCGGCCTGACGCGCGCGCTGCATGTGGCGCTGGACGCGCCGCAGCGCGAACGTGCGCATCAACAGCGCGCGCAGTTCCTGCGCAACGTGGCGGCCCTGACCAACGACCCGCGCGGCCGCACCACGCTGGCGATTCCGACCAATGACGCGGACATGCGTGCCGGCACCGAGCGCTCGGCCCTGATCGGCACGCCGGACGAAATCATCGAACGCTTGAAGGCACTGGAACGGGCCGGCGTGGCGTATGTGCTGATGCTCGATGTCGGCGGTGATCCGCAGGCCTTGCGCATGTTTGCGCGTGAAGTGATGCCGGCGTTTCAGGACTATGCGGCGCCGGCATTGGTGACTGCATGAGCTGCGACGCCGCGCACCTCGCAGCGGGTGCGCGCCAAGCCTGAGTCCGGCGTTAAGCCTCAGGGCCCGGGGTTGTCTGCCAGGAGCACCCTGGCGGCGCGCTCCGATACCACCAGCACCAGCTTCATGGTGGCACGGGTGGCGCCGACAAACAGGCGACGGCAGGCCGCTTCGTCGAGTGCCTCGGTGCCGGGCGCGACATCGATCTCGGTGAACACCACGCAGGGTGCCGAACGCCCCTTGAAGCGGTGCACCGAATCGATCGCGATGTCGCCTGTGCCTTGCAGCGGATTGCCCAGCAAGTCGTACTGCCCGCTATAGGCCTTGAGGGTGTAGGGGCCGAGGCGATCGAAGGGCGTCAGCGCCGAGCCTTCGCGGCCGCGATAGGTCACCACCGCGATCATGTCGCGCTTGAAACCGGCGGCGATGCAGTTGGTGATGGCGCGCGTGGTCTGGCGCAGCAGATCCGCGCTGTCGGTGTAGGTGAGGATCTCGACCTCGGAGCCGCTCAACGGGCTGCCCGCGGCGATCGGCCGCGCCAGCGGAATCAGGCGGTTGATCGAAGCCAGCATGTCGCGCGGGCTGCGGTAGTTCACATCCGCGCGCAGGCCCACCCAGCCGGGCAGCTCGAGCGGCGCGCGACCATAGAGGTTTTGCATCGGGTCTTCGAGCCACCAGGCACGGCCCGCCGGGCGCAGCAGCTTCATCAGATTGGGCACCCAGCGTGCTTCGAAATCCTGGCCTTCGTCGACGATCAGTTCGTCGAACAGCTCAGGTGTGGCAGGCAGATGGGCATCGAAGCTCTCTTCGAGCGCGCGGAAGGCGCCGGGCTGGCTGAAATCGGTGGTCTGGCCGCGCGCGCGGCTGATGCGGTCGCACAATTGGTGATAGGTGGCCACTTCGCCGCCGGGCGGCACGAGCAGCGCGATATGGTCGGCCAGCGGCCGGTTGTAGCAGACATAGAGCGGGCGGCGGCCGGCTTCCAGCGCATCGCGGAATACCGCCAGCGCCAACTGCGTCTTGCCCGAG
>JAYVWK010000485.1:0-7547 GCA_043786185.1 Burkholderiales bacterium | reverse complement strand
GCGCCGATCGGCCCGTGCATCGTCACCGCCGACGAATTCGGCGACCCCAGTGGCCATCATCTGGTGCTCAAGGTCAATGGCGAGGTACGCCAGGATTCCAACACCTCGGACATGTTGTTCAACTGTCAGCAGATTGTCGCCAGCCTATCGGCCGGCCTGACCCTGGAGCCAGGCGACACGATCGCCACTGGAACGCCATCCGGCGTGGCGCTGGGCATGGAGCCGCCGGCCTGGTTGAAGGATGGTGATACGGTGGAGCTGACCATCACCGGCATCGGCACCTTGACCAACAAGGTGCGCAAGATCGGTTGAGCACTACTGCGGGCGCCGCCGCCCCGGCGCCCCAAAGGTTCAAGCTACCAGCTTGGTGTAGCCGGATCGACCAGGTGCAGTTGTGACAGGTTCGGCGACAGCCGTATGCTGCCACCGGCCTGTCCGGCAATGCGCCGGTCGACATGGCAGCAACCCTGGCTGCCGTCGATCGAATCCATTGCACATTCCAATTGTGCGGGTTTGCCGGTGCCTCGGTGCTCGGGAATGCGATGCGGCAGAAACGCGGCTCGACTTTCCACGGCAGCAATTTTGACTAAACTGCCGCTTCGTCTTTGGAGTTGGCGGCTTTACGAAACGCCGGGTTGAGTGAACAAGCCTCATCCCAACTGACCACATTGATCAACTTAGCCATCTTGCCACCGCCGTCCACTTGCCAACACAAGACGCCTAGCTCGAGGATTTCCAACTCGTTGAAATGGCGGCGCAGGTCGTCGTAAGTTTCGTCCTCGTCTGTCCGCGCGGCCTTGAATCGAAGGCTGAAACGAATAGCCGCCTTTTCGCGCTCAGTCAAGACCTTGCTGTTCTCGAAATCCATCGTTTCGGCGACGATCTCCTCGGTGAGGCCCTCAACTTTGCCTTGATTCGTTCGAATCGACGCGCAATAGCCGCAATGTTGCGCCACGGACATGCGAATCCTCACCATTTCTTTCAGTTTGTGGGGCAGCACGCCCTGGCTCATGAGGCGCTGCCAAAACTCCATCCACGCCAATCCGGCGTTGCCGCGCGCGAATACCGCTGCGATGCGCGGGTCCGGTGCACCTCTGTTCTCAGCCTCTGCAATCCAATGACGGCTCGCTTCGCTTTGTTCCGCTTCCTGGATGGCGCGCATTCTTTGCATGACATATCACCCGATAGTGTGGTTGAAATTGCACGAATCATGACAAAAACATACCTTTCGCAAGGTCATTCCTCGACCAAATGTCTTCAAATTGGTTCGCGCGACGTCGCGATCGGCATTGGAATCGATTTGGCTTCCGCACAAGAAGTGGACGCTGCGTATGCCGTCGCACCAGGTCGCTTGGATCCTTTCGGCTAACTCGCGCCAGCGGCCTTGAAACCACATCGATTCGTAAACGCCGTCTGAGTGCCAGACGGATGAAAACTTCTCCCAATCTCCAGAGTCGCGAAACATGCTCCAGATTTCGATCACTTCGCGGATCTCCAGCGATGCCCTAAACGCTGTATCGATCTTTGCTTGCGCGCTTTTCGTTTGCTCCGCCAGACCGGCCAAACCACCTACGTTCGGAATGAACCCGTTACTACCGTGTGAATTTCAAGGATCAGACGGGCAGGCGCAATGCGCCACCGGCAAGCCACGTGCGACCTAGGGCCTTGAGTCGATCCGCTTCCAGGCCCTCAAGGCCTGGCATGTCTTTCTTAACGACGCGTCCCGCCCTTGCATGGATATAAGCCAGATGGCGGTAATGGGACGGCTGCTCGGTGAGAAGCGCTGCGTCCAAATGAAGGGGGCTTCGCGCATCGAGCGGATCGATTCGATCCTTGACGTGGACGACGCAACGATGCGCCAAGCCCCAGTTGCCCTCCCTTTTCTCGACGAAGTCGCAGAACTGAGCTGTGACGTCAAGATCGTACTGCGAGCCGTCAACAGTGCCCCGGCCATACATTTTCATGTTGGAGCGGCACATGCCTCGGTTCGCGGCAACCTCAACGAGACTGCCGCAAAGATAGTGAACGCTGGACATTCCACGCCCCCATGACTCGCGGGACCGCTCCAGATATCCTTCCCAGGATCCCTGATACCAGAGCGTGTCGATGGTTCCAGATGGAAGCCAGACAGTCTTGAAGTGCTCCCAGTCGGCGGTATCGCGAAACAGAACCCAGCTTTCAGCGAGTTCCCTGATCTGCTGTTTATCCTCGAGGATATGGTTCACGATTGATCACCGGTAAAAGAGAATTCAAACCACCAGATTGGAAGTAGGATCGATCAGGTGCATGTGGGACATGTTTGCGGAAAGTCGCATGGAGCTTCCCGCTGTACCAGCGCTGCGCGGATCTACCCGACAGCACACCTGATTACGGTCAACCAGGAAGAAGACTTCCGTCTCGACCCCCATGGGCTCCACGACGTCCAAAAGAACATCGAACCCGACAAAGTCTCCTTGTTCGTGTGGTCGCGGCTCGGTTATGTGCTCCGGGCGCAGGCCGACCGTCATTTGGCGGCCGATGTAGGCACGGTATCGCGAGGTGCGGCCCGCAGGAACCTGAAGCCGGACGTGGTTTGACAAGCGTAGTGTCAACGCCGAGACGTTTTCTTCAACAACGCAGTCGAGAAAGTTCATTGATGGCGAACCAATGAAGCCAGCTACAAATCTTGTCCTCGGTGTGTGGTAAAGGTCGCTGGGCGTCCCAATCTGCTCAATCTTTCCGCCATTCATGACGACGATCCGATCCGCAAGGGTCATCGCTTCCACCTGGTCGTGGGTCACGTAAACGGTAGTGGTCTTCACCTTTTGATGAATGCGCTTGAGCTCGGTGCGCATCTGGACTCGAAGCTTCGCATCAAGGTTGGAGAGCGGTTCGTCGAACAGGAACACCTGGGGCCGGCGCACGATGGCGCGGCCCATCGCGACCCGCTGTCGTTGGCCGCCGGATAACTGCTTCGGGCGCCGGTTCAGCAACTCGGCGATGTCGAGCATGCGAGCCGCCGCTTCGATGCGCGAGCGCACTTCGGATTTGTCCAGGCCGCGCATCTTGAGCCCGAATGCGATATTGTCGTATACCGTCATGTGCGGATACAGGGCGTAGTTCTGGAACACCATGGCGATGTCGCGGTCCTTGGGCGCGACGTCGTTGACCACATCATCGCCGATGAGTATCTCGCCGTCCGAAATCTCCTCCAGGCCGGCGATCATGCGCAGCGTGGTGGTCTTGCCGCATCCGGATGGGCCCACCAGCGCTACGAATTCGTCGTTGTGAATCTCCAGGTTGATGCCCTTGACGGCCTCGATGGAACCGTATCGTTTGACCACGTCGCGCAGCGTGACACTTGCCATGTGTGCAAAGCCCCTAAGGTCGAAACGGCAATGTCAGGACCGTGCGCGTGAGGTAGCGGCCTTCGCGCAGGTGCGCGTAGGCCTCGTTGATACCGTCGATCGGCACCAGCTCGCCGATGTCGGGATCGAGATCGCCGCGATTCACCAGGGCCACCACCTCGCGGAACTCGCTGCGCGAGATCGAGCGCGAACCCAGCACCTGTTTTTCGCGGATCACCACATCATAGGCCGGCACAGCCAGCTCCGTATCCACGTAGCCCATCGCCACCACCCGTCCGCCGGGACAGCAGGCGGAAACGGACTGGAACAGCGACTCTCTCTTTCCGACATTGTCGACGACGACGTCGAATCCGCCATCGAGTTCGCGCGCCGCGTCCATCAAGCTGCCGCGCGCCGGGTTGATGATGCGTTCGGCGCCGAAACCCTTCGCGCGTTCAAGTTTGCGATCGTCGAGGTCGACGCAGGTGACATGCGCACCCATCAGGCGTGCGATCTTCACGCCCTGCAGTCCGAGGCCGCCAGTGCCGACAATCGCCAGCTGGGTGCCGACACCTACGCCGCCGACCGTCTTGAGACCACGATACATGGCGGCAACCGCATCCGGGATGACGGCGGCTTTTTCGAAGCTGACAGAATCGGCGATTGGCTCGACATTGGCGGCCGGCACGTTGGCGAATTCGGCCATACCGCCGTTGCGCTCGAAGCCGATGCGCGACAGCGCGCTGCAGCGGCTGCTTTCGCCGCGCAGGCAGAAGCGGCAACGGCCGCAATTGACGTCGACGAACACGGTCACCCGGGTACCGATGGCCACGTTGTCGACCTCAGAACCCAGCCGCACGACTACCCCGGCGAATTCGTGTCCGGGGACCAACGGGGTCGCAACCGTCGGCACCCGGCCCTCTTGAATATGGATGTCGGTCAGGCACAGGCCGCAGGCGCGCACCGCGATGGTGACTTCGTCGGGGCCGGGCGGCGGCAACTCGACTTCGCGAATTGCCAGCGGCTGGTGAAAGGCTTCGAGGACAGCGGCTTTCATGATGCTTTCGGGTGGCGTGGCGGTGGGTTCTATTTGAGCCCGGAGAGTCCAAAGCCCTTGTTTACCAGACGCTGCAGCAAGGCGAACAGCAAGAAGGTCGGGATCGTCGCCAACACTGCGATCGACATCTGTTCGGTGGCCGGGTTGCCGTAGTCGTCACCGAAGCGCACCAGTCCGAGAGGGAAGGTGCGGAATTCGTCCTTGGAGGTCACCGTCAGGGGCCACAGGAATTGGTCCCAGCTATCGCGGAAGGTCAGGACGGCCAGCACGGCCAATGCCGGCATGCATTGCGGCAGAATGATCTGCCACAGGATGCGCAGTTCACCCGCACCGTCGATACGCGCCGCCTCGATGTAATCGCTCGGAATGGTGAGCATGGACTGGCGCATCAGGAAAATGCCGAAGGCATCGATCAGCAGTGGCCCTGCCAGACCCTGATAGGTGTTGATCCAGCCAAACTGGTGGATCACCAGGAAGGTCGGCACCAGGGTGACCTCGAGTGGCAGCATCAGGGTGCTGAGGATCGCCACCAGCACGAAGCGCTCGCCGGGAAAACGGAACTTGGCCAGCCCATAGCCCGCCAGGGTGCAGAACACCAGGTTGCTGGTCATTACGATCAGCGACACCACACCGCTATTGAAGAAGAATTGCGCGAACGGGGCGCGCGACAGGGCATTGGGATAATTCTCCGGATGCCAGGGTGATGGTATCCATTCGGTCTTGAGCTGGAACATTTTCTCACCCGCCTGGAACGAGGTTGTGAGCATCCAGACGATCGGCATCAGCATCGCGCAGGCGAGCAGGGTCAGGGCCAGCGCGCCGGGCCAGCCGCTCTTCCACAGGCGCTGCAAGGGATTGCGGCCACGCCGCCGGGCGCCGGCGCTCATGCCGTGTAGACCTGTTCGCCGCGCTGCGAGATGCGCATCTGCACGAACGTAAAGACCATCATGATGGCGAACAGGATCACCGAAATCGCCGCGGCGCGGCCCATCTTGAAGTAGGAGAAGCCGGTTTCGTAGATCAGCATCGACAATACCCGGGTGGCGTTGCCAGGACCGCCGCCGGTGATGATGTAGGGCATCAGGAAAATGCGCGCCGACAGGAGCGCGGACACCACCACCACGAAAAAGATCGTTGGTGCAAGCAGCGGAATGGTGATCAGCCAGAAGCGACGCAGGGCGTTGGCGCCGTCGAGTTGGGCAGCCTCGTAGTAGTCCGGCGGGATCGCCAGGATGCCGGCCAGAAAGACAATCATGAAGTACGGGGCGAAGCGCCACACCGTCACCAGGATGATCATCGGCATGGCGATGCGCGAATCGGTCAACCAATCGACCCGGTCGATCCCGAACGGCAGTAACAGTTGCGTCACCAGGCCGTGCGGATGCAGCAGGAAGCGCCACACCAGGCACACCGCGATGATAGGCATCAGGTTGGTGAGGAACATCGCCATCATCGAGAAGCGTGCGCCGGGCACGCCGGTGCTGATGGCAAGCGCCAGCCCGAGGCCTACGACGGTGATGAGAACGGTCGAGCCGGCTATGTAGACGAGGGTGTTGACCAGGCTTTCGCGGAACACCGTGTCGGCGACTAGTGCCTCATAGTTCTCCAGCCCTACAAAGGACGGTTCGGACAACATGTCGTAGGAGGTGAAGCTCAAGCCCACCGCCCACATCATCGGGCCAAACTTGAACACCAGGAAAAACAGCATCGCCGGCAGCACCAGCGCCATGCCCCATAGCTGGATGCGCCGGCGGAAATCGATCCGGGTGAACCACTTGCGGCGCGCTGCCGGGGCGCGACCGGCCGCGATGATCCGCCCGGTCATCGTGTTTTCGGCCGTGCGCGGTGCTTGACCTCTGTGACCACCTTACGCCTTTTTCGCGGTGGCCGATGCGCGGTCGACCTCGGCAGCCGCTTCATTCAACGCGGTCTTGATGTCCATGTTGCTAAGCAGGATTTTCTGCACCGCCTTGTGCATGGCATCGGCCAGTTCGGTGAAGACCACGGTGCGCGGATGGAACACGCCCCGGTCGCGCGCCGCGATGATCTCGTCGATGTCCGGAAATGCCTTGACCTCAGGGTTGTCGGCCCAGCCGCTCTTGCGCGCCAGCGGGAAAGGCGCGGTATCGGTCCAGCAGTCCGCCGCATCGGAAAGGATGAAGCGGTACATGTCGTGCAGCACCTCCTGCTTGTCTTTGGCGGCGCGCGCGCTGACTACAAAGTTGAAGCCGTAGCTGGTGGTGAAGCCCTTTCCGGCCTCGATGCCTGGGGCGCGCGCGGCGCGGAAATAGCGCTCGTCGAACATCTTCTGATTCTGCGACTTGATGGCTACCAGGGGCAAGGGGTGCGAGAGGAACATCGAGTTGCGCTCCTTCAACCAGTCCATTGCGGGCAAAGGTTGGGTAGCGATAGAGTCCGCAGGGTCCTCGGCGCCGTACTGCTTGGCGAAAGATGTTCGGATGGTCATCGCCTTGATGCCGGCGGCATTGTTGACGGTGCACTTGCCGTTTTTGTCGAAATAGGCGCCACCGCACTGGCTCAGGATCGGGTTGAATTGGATCATGGTCCAGGTGGACGCATGCATGGCGAACTTGAAGCCCTGGCGGACGAACTTGTTGCCTTCCTTGATGACCAGGCGTTTGGCGACTTCGCCCATCTGCTCCCAGGTCTGCGGTGCGTCCTTGATCGGATCGAGACCGACTTCCTTGAAGTGGCGCGTGTTGAGGTAATTGGAGAACGCATAGAACCAAAGCGGAAAGCCGTACGCCTTGCCCTTGATCACAGCCCCCTCGACAAACGCGGGTGGATAGTCGTCGGTGTAGGCCTTCAAGGTCGGATAACCGAGTTTCACGACATCCATGGGGGCGAGCAGGCCCTTGGACATCCAGGTCGGCATCAACCAGTCGCCGGTGATGAATCCCTCAGGCGCGGTGCCGGTGGCGAAACCTACGCTCAGTTTCTTGCCCAGGTCGGAAAATGGGAATGCCTGAAAATCGACCTTGACGTTGGGATTCTTCTCCATGTAAATCTTGACGCGCTTCTGCACCCACGGACGCTGTTGCGGGTTCTCGAACATCCAGAACCCGATGTTCATCGGCGCCTTGCCCTGCGCGTAGACGCGCCGCGACAGCGGCGCAGTAGCGGCACCCAGGCCGACGGCGCCA
>JAYVWK010000484.1:0-3757 GCA_043786185.1 Burkholderiales bacterium | reverse complement strand
TTGGCGCAAACAACGGGCTGGCGCGGCACCATGCTGGCCAGCGCCGCGGCCAGCGGCGTGTTCGTGCTGGTGCTGCAGCCGCTGCGCAGGGTATTCGATGACGACCGCCTGCCGGGGCACAAAGTGCGCCTGACCGACTTCCGAGACACGCTCTACACCGTGCTGCATGTGCCTGACCTGCGCGCCTTGTCGTTCGCCTGCCTCGCATTCAACGGCGTGCAGGCGGTGGTCACCGCGTACTTCGTGGTCTACCTGACCACCATCGGCTACACCGCGGTCGCCGCCGGCTTTGTATTCTCCGCCGCGGTGGCGGTGGCGGTGCCCGGCCGCATCGTCTGGGGCTGGCTCGGCAGCGGCATCGTGCCGCCGCGCGTGATGATGGCCGCGCTGGCCCTGGGCATGGCCGGCAGCGTGACGCTGCTGGGCATGGCCGCTGGCAGTTGGCCGAATGTTCTGGTGGCGCTGATCGCCGGCATCCTCAGCGCCACCGCGCTGTCGTGGCACGGCATCGTGCTCTCCGAGGCCGCGCGCGCGGCACCCGAAGGCCGGCGTGGCGCGGTGACCGGCGGCGTACTATCGTTCGGTCAACTGGGCGGCCTCGCCGAACCGCTGATATTCTCGGCATTGCTGGCGCTCACCGGCAGCTACGGTCCGGGCTTCATCGCCTGCGGAATCCCGGCATTGCTGATTGGCGTGATGCTGTTGCGCCAGGGCGCCGCGGCGCCTGTCGATCAACGCCAGCAGCCCTGACTAAGACCCACGCGGTCCATTCAACCGCCGCTAACTTAAGCCTTCCAGGGGGCGGCCCTCAAACACCGACCTCCCGGTCTTCGCAACAGACAGCTCCAGCGCCTTCCTGCCAAGCTGCGAATTTCCGGTGGCATCCAGCGCCGGCGACCACACGCACAGGCTCAAGGTGTCCGGCACCAGCGCCCGCGTATCGGCACGGGCGTTTGCATGAGCACGCAAGTAGCCGGCTAACCGCCCGGGCTGTCGGTCATGATGAAGCTCATCAGGTCGCCGACGTTGCGCTCCATATCATCCATCAGGTCGTACAGCAGATAGCGCAGGGCCAGCATGCCGACCAGCTTGTCGTGCTCGTCCAACACCACCAGGTGACGGATATGATGCTTGCGCATCAGCGCGGCGGCCGCCGCCACTGCGGTCTTGGTGCCGATCGACAGCACCGGACTGGTCATGATGTCGCGCACCGGCGTTACCGCCGGGTCGAGGCCGGCGGCAACGATTTTCCTCATCACGTCGCGCTCGGTGACCACCCCTGCCACCCGCTCACCGTCCAACACGGTCGCAGCGCCGACCTTGCGTTCCACCATGGCGCGCGCCGCCTGCAGAACCGTATCTCCCATAGCTATGGTCAGTGGCGGTTTGGTGCCGAGCCGAATCATTCCCATGGCTGCTCCCGGTCTCTTAATCTGGACCTTCATACTACTCCCGCGATCGGGCCGCCGTAAAGCTGCGGGACAGCTAGGGGACAGACTGAAGGGGCCTTCGCGGGCGCGTTCGTATCGCGACGGGCCGATACCCAATTGTGGTTTCGCCAAATACGCAGGATTCGGGCTCTCCCCGAACTGACGCAATCGGGACGACAGAGGAGCGCCCGCCGCTCATAGCCGAGCCAAAGCGGGCGCTACCCTGGGCCGCGGCGTCAATCCGCAGCGGCCATTCCCATCATGGCGGCCCCTGGACGCTAGTGGGCACACCCGGCGCGACCGTGGTCGCACCGACTCATGCCGTTCGAACGGTCTCGCAAGACGAAAACCGAGATTGTTGTTGCGGTGCGTGTCAGTAAATCTACTTCAGCGTTGATTTCGAGAAAATTGAACACCTTCAGAAAATCGATGCGCTGTTGCGCAGCCTCACGGCCGCCCGCACGCGCCTCGCGCAGCACGACTTCAGACGCGCACAGCGCATATTTGGCGCGCTCGGTTTCCCACCATTGGCGGGTGATTTCTTGGTGCGCGGCCACGATCAGATCGCGACTGGGTCGCGCGGTCAGATAGCTGATGATCGAGGTTTCGACGTAGACACGTTTTTGCATGTGGCAATCTTAGCCGGGATCGCTTGCCTGTTTGGGCAAATCAGAGGGACTCGGAAACCATTCTTGGTGAAGACTGCAGGTGCCACGCTTTCAGGATTGGCGCGCGGGTCTGTACACTTGCGCCCGATGCGGATGCGAACCAATCCCTACAAGCACGCGATGCCCTCCTGCCATGGCTAAATCCAAGCGCCAAGGCTATGCGGGCGTGGCCGTTGCGGTACCGGTCACCGTACCCTATGTGCGCTACTCCACACACGGCGCGCACTGGTTCTTAGGCCAGGTCATAGCCGAAATGCTGCGCCAGTCAGGCATCGCCAAGGATGAGATCGACGGCCTGTGCGTCTCCAGCTTTTCCCTCGCACCAGATACCGCGGTGGGCCTCACCCAGCACCTCGGTTTGAGCCCGCGCTGGCTTGATCACCTGCCGCTGGGCGGCGCCTGCGGGGTGGTGGCGGTACGCCGTGCGGCGCGCGCCATCCAGGCCGGCGACGCCCACGTGGTGGCCTGCGTGGCCGGCGACACCAACCATGTGGATTCGTTTCGCGCCTCCTTGGGCAGCTTCAGCCTGTTCGCGCGCGACGCCACCTATCCTTATGGTTCGGGCGGGCCGAACGCGATGTTCGCCTTCATCACCGCGCACTACATGCGCACCTATGGCGCTAAGCGCGAAGACTTCGGCCGCATTTGCGTGGCGCAGCGCGAGAACGCGCTGGCCACTCCGTATGCGATGTTCAAGAAACCGCTGAGCCATGATGAATACATGGCCGCGCGCGCGATCGCCGACCCGATCCACCTGTTCGATTGCGTGATGCCCTGCGCCGGCGCCGAAGGCGTGCTGGTGATGAGCGAGGCGCGCGCACGCGACCTGAACCTCCCCTACGCGCGCCTGCTGGCAGCCACCGAACGCCACAACGCCTACCGCGAAGACCCGATCATGGTGCGCGGCGGCTGGGCCATGGACCGCGATGACCTGTATGGCCAGGCCGGCGTTGAACCTGAGGATATCGATCTGGTGCAGTTCTACGATGACTATCCGGTGATCGTGATGATGCAATATGAAGACTTGGGGTTTTGCGCCAAGGGTGAAGGGCCGGCCTTCGTGCAAAGCCACGCTCTCACGCGCGCTGGCAGCCTGCCCACCAACACCAGCGGCGGCCAGTTGTCGGCCGGTCAGGCCGGTGCGGCGGGCGGCTATATCGGCCTCACCGAAACGGTACGCCAGTTGAGCGGCTTGGCCGAGGGCCGCGCAGTACCCGACGCCAAACTTGGCCTGGTGAGCGGCTTCGGCATGGTGACTTACGATCGCTGCCTGTGCACCGGCGCGCTGATCCTGGCTGCGGCGGATTGAAGGTGACCCTGCCAATGCAAAGGCCGCGCCGCAAGAACCCAGTACTGCGCACGCAGCAGCCAACGCTGCCGCCCTGGGGCCGCAGCCGCGTCGCATTGGGCCTGACCGCGGCGGCCGCGGTCGGCCGCTTCGAATTGCAGCAATGCGCCAACTGCGGCGCATTGCAGTACCCGCCGCGCGAGGCCTGCCATGTGTGCCTGTCGGCGCGCCTGCCGTGGAAGCCGCAAAGCGGCGCCGGCATGTTGCTCAGTGAAACCACGCTGCATCACAGCAACGACCTGTTTTTTCGCGAACGGCTGCCGTGGCGTCTGGGGCTGGTGCATCTCGACAGCGGCCCGACGCTGATGGTG
>JAYVWK010000483.1:0-3255 GCA_043786185.1 Burkholderiales bacterium | reverse complement strand
CCATGCCCAGCGCCGGCTTGCCGCCGTACACCGTGTCGGCCACCAGCGCATGCCCGCGGAAGGCAAGGTGCACGCGGATCTGGTGCGTGCGGCCCGTCTGCAATGTGCAGCGCAACGCACTGAAGCCGTCGGCACAGGCCAGCACGGCCACGTCGGTTTTCGCTGGTTTGCCGGAGCCGACCACCGCCATGCGGATGCGCGACTTCGGATCACGGCCGATCGGTGCCTCGACACTGAACGCCGCAGGTTTGACCTCGCCGTGCACGATCGCCAGGTAGCGCCGATGCACCTCGCGCGCGGCGATCGAACGCACCAGCGCGGTCACCGCCGGCAGCGTCTTGCCCACGACCATCAGTCCCGAAGTGTCCTTGTCGAGCCGGTGCACGATGCCGGCACGCGGTACTTCGGCCAGTTCCGGCGCGTGGTGCAGCAGCGCGTTAAGCAGCGTGCCATCCCAATTGCCGGCGGCCGGATGTGCCACCAAGCCCGCCGGCTTGTCAACCACGATGATCGCGGCATCTTCGTAGACGATGGACAGCGCAATCGCCTGCGCTTCGAAAACGCCGGCGTCGGCGGCGGCCAAGGGCAGCACCACGATCGCCTCGCCGCCCTTCAAGCGCTGCTTCGGCGTCGCGGCCCGCGCATCCACGGTGACCCGCCCGGCTTCGATCCAGGATTGCAGGCGACTGCGCGAAAATTGCGGCAACAAGCGCGCCAGAACCTGATCAAGCCGCAGCCCGAGAGCGTCCGTCGGTACCGTCAGCAGGATCGATTCGTCAGCCGCGGGGCCTCCGTTATAATCTTGGGCTTGTGTTTCAGCACTTACTCGCATGACCTGCAATCCTAGCCTACATTCGCGCGTGATCGCATTCCTGGCGGCCCTTGGCGCCGCGTTGCTGCTCGCGGCGTGCGGTACCTCGCCCAACGCCAATGACGAAACCGCCGGCTGGTCGGCGCAAAAGATATATACCGAAGCGCGCGAGGAAATGCGCGGCGGCGGCTGGGAGAAAGCGATCAAGCTGCTTGAATCGCTGGAATCCAAGTATCCGTTCGGGCGCTATGCCCAGCAGGCGCAGATCGACATCGCCTACTCCTACTGGAAGAGCAACGACCTGGCCTCCTCGGTGGCGGCCGCCGACCGTTTCATCAAGCTCTACCCGAACCATGAGTTTCTCGATTACGTGTACTACCTGCGTGGCCTGGTCCTGTTCAACGAGGACTTGGGCCTGTTAGGCAAGGTCTCGCGCCAGGACCCGACTGAACGCGACAACCGGTCGGCGCGCGAGTCCTTCGATACCTTCAAGATTTTGCTCGACCGCTTTCCGCAAAGCAAATACGCGGAGGATGCGCGTCTGCGCCTCAAATACCTGATCAACGCACTGGCGCAATATGAAGTGCATGTGGCGCGCTACTACCTGCGACGCGGCGCGTTTCTGGCGGCGGCCAACCGCGCGCAATTCATGATCCAGACCTACCCCAACGCGCCGGCGCAGGAAGAGGCCCTGTTCCTGATGATGGCGGCCTATGATGCGATGGGCCTCAATGATTTGCGCGACGACACCAAGCGGGTGATCGACCGCACCTATCCGAACAGCGAAATCGTACGCAATCGCGGCCCCAAGGACAATCGCCCCTGGTGGATGCTCTGGTAGGCCGCCGCGCCGCAGCCGCCCGGGCGCAGCGACGGCCGCCGCATTGACTGCGTCGCAGCCGCGACGCCAAGCGCACCAGCGGTCGCCTCGCGTAGCGCCCCTCAGAGTTTGATGTTCTCGTCGCGGATGTACTGCGCGACGATCTCGTCCATGGTGCTGTCGGCGGTGAAGCCCATGCCGAGTGCGCGCGGCGTATCCAGTCTGGCGGCCCAGGTCTTGACGATCGCCTGGATGCGCTCATCCTTGATGTAACGCACGCGATTGGCCGCGGCCTCGCTGCCTATGCGCCGCAATGCATCGACCATTTCCTTGACGCTCACGGTGATGCCCGGCAGGCTGACCGCACGCAGTTCGCCGAAAGCCTGCGACGGCAGCTCGTAGGCACGCAGCAGGTTGGCCACCACCTTGGCCGGCGAGCACATCCACATCAGCGTCTCGGGCGGCACCGGGCAGCCGTAATCGATGCCATTGAGAGGCTCGCGGATCACCGCGCTGGCAAACGAGGAAGCCGCCGCATTGGCCTTGCCGGGGCGCACCGAGACGGTCGGGATGCGTACCGCACGACCGTCGATGTAGCCTTTGCGGTTGTAATCGGCGGTGAGCCACTCGCCGATCAGCTTTTGCACGCCGTACGAGGCCTGCGGCGTTGGCGTGGTGCTATCGGTGATCAGCTCCGGCAAGGGCGTGCCGAAGACCGCGATCGAACTGGCGAACAAGAGCCGCGGCCGGTTGCCAACCTTGCGGCAGGATTCCAGCACCACCCGGAATCCATCGAGGTTGACACGCATGCCAAGCTCGAAATCGGCTTCGGCCTGGCCACTGACCACCGCCGCCAGGTGAAAAATCCCGTCGGTATCCATGCCCAAGGCTTCGACCACCGCGCCATGGTTGCTGACCTCGCCGCGCACGAAGTTGACGCGCGGGTCGCGGATGGCATTCGGCGGCAGGGCGATGTCAAGCAGGGTGATGCGCGTAATCGGGCTGCGCTCGCCGCGCGCGTTGACGGTATCGCCTTGCGCCAGCAGGGCACGCGCCACGCGCTGGCCCAGAAAGCCGCCACCGCCGGTAATCAGGATGTTCATTCGGATGCCTCTTCGGTCGAAGTCTGGATTCTATTGGATACGCCGCCCGCCCCGCCCAGAAAGGCCTCGGCTTCGCTGCGCAATCGCGTGCGGCGCATCGGCGGCAAGGCCTGCCACAGCTTGCGGCCATAGGGCTTGTCGGTGAGCCGGGTGTCGCAAATCATCAACACGCCATGATCCGTTTCGTCGCGGATCAGGCGCCCGGCACCCTGCTTGAGCGTGATCGCGGCATGCGGCAACTGGTATTCCATGAAGGCGTTGCGGCCCTGGCGCTTCATCGCATCGATGCGCGCGGAAAGCACCGGGTCATCCGGTGGTGCGAACGGCAGCTTGTCGATCACCACCAGCTTCAAGGCGTCACCCTTCACATCCACGCCTTCCCAGAACGACTGGCTGGCAACAAGGATGGCGTTGCCCAGTTTGCGAAAGCGTTCCAGCAATTCAGTGCGCGAGCCCTCGCCCTGCAACAGCAGCGGCAATTCCATGCCGCGCCTTGGCAACTGCTCGGCCAGCAATTCGTG
>JAYVWK010000482.1:0-3119 GCA_043786185.1 Burkholderiales bacterium | reverse complement strand
GTTTGGCTGTGGTTGACCTTTGGTCGTCAATGGCACCGAGTTTCTTACTTAGGGTTTTCCATGACGGCCCGACAGGTCGCTCGTGACTTGCGCTCGTTGGTTTGCCTGGCATCACGTA
Source organism: Burkholderiales bacterium (assembly GCA_043786185.1). GTDB lineage: Bacteria > Pseudomonadota > Gammaproteobacteria > Burkholderiales > JAEUOS01 > JAEUOS01. Next base: position 3,001 of record JAYVWK010000482.1, on the reverse strand, counting down.
CTGACGCGACCCTCGCCGGTGGAAAGAGTAAATTGAGCGCCGCCGACTTCTCCGTCCACATGCCCACACTCGAACACAAAATCCCGCCGCCTTTGCTAGGTGCGCTGGTCGCCGGCGCAATGTGGGGCGTGTGCGCATTTGGGCCGCAGCTGTCGATACCCGCCGCACCCAGGTTGGCGCTTGTCGCGCTCCTTTGCGCGGCGGGCGCGACATTCGACCTGGCTGGCCTCCTGGCGTTTCGACGTTCACGCACCACCGTCAATCCACTGAAGCCCGAGCGTGCCTCGGCGCTCGTAACCGGTGGCGTCTATCGCATCACCAGGAACCCCATGTACGTGGGCATGGCACTGCTGCTGCTGTCCTGGGCTGTGTATCTTTCGGCCGTGCTGCCGTTTGCCGGCCCGCTTCTGTTCGCGCTCTACATCACACGCTTTCAAATCCAGCCCGAGGAACGCGCGCTGCGGGCTATCTTCGGTGAGGCCTACGCGGCCTATGCCGCCCGCGTCAGGCGCTGGCTGTGATGCTTGCGATCGCGGGCGGCGCTGCGCAACGCACACAAGGCTTTCGGCCGCGTGCGATGTGCGTTGATCGAAGTGCCGCAGCCGGTCGGGCCACGGCTATGCCTTGTGGTTTCCGGCGTGCGTTCGCGGATGCTTCGTGGTGCAAAGCGACGCCGTATCATGCGAACGCGGACGCGATCAGCGAGTCAGACGTGCGGATCATGCTGTCACCGTTGGTCCCGATCAAGTTGCAATTCCCACCCCTGAAACCTTTGCCGGACAGCCTTTGACCAACCCTACCGCACTGATCGCAGGCGCCACCGGCGCCACCTCCAAACGCTTGATCGAAGCCTTGCTTGCCGCCGGCTGGCGGGTGATCGGCGTGTGCCGCCATCCACCGGCGCCACCGCATGCGCCCGGCCTCACCTACCTGCGCGCCGATCTGCTCGATGGCGATGGTACCGCGCGTGCGCTCGCGGCCGCCACCGGCGTCACGCATGTGTTCTACACCGCGCGGGCGCCCTTCGGCGAAGGCGGCATCGAGAGCGTGCCGGCCAATCTGGCGATGCTTGCGAATGTGCTCGACGCGGTGGTCGCGCCAGCATCCGGGCTTCAACACGTGCATCTGGTGGAAGGCCAGAAATGGTACGACGTGCGGCTGCGTCCCCCGCGCACGCCGACCCGCGAGGACGACCCGCGCCACATGCCGCCGAATTTCTACTACGACCAGGAAGACCTGCTGCGCAGCCGGCAGGCCGGGCAGGCCTGGACCTGGTCGGCATCGCGCCCGCATTTCGTCTATGACTTCGCGCCAGAGCGGCCACGCAACATCGTCACCTCCATCGGCGCCTGGGCCGCGCTGTGCGCTTCCCACGGCCTGCCGTTCGATTTTCCCGGCAGCCATGGCGCCTGGAATGCGTTGATGGAAGTCACCGATGCCAGCCTGCTGGCGCAGGCGATGCTGTGGATGGCGCAGAGCGACTTGGCATGCAACCGCGCCTACAACGTGACCGATACCTGCCAGTTCCGCTGGAAGTGGCTGTGGCCGCGCCTGGCCGCGCATTTCAATCTGCCCATGGGTGAAGTACGTCCGTTAAAGCTGGCCGACTGGATGAAGGACAAGGCGCCGGCGTGGCAGCGCGTGGTCGACCGGCACAAATTGGTCGCCAGCCGGCTCGAAGACCTGGTTTCCTGGGAATTCGCCGATTTCCACTGGAACCTGGAACACGACATCATCACCGACACCACGCGCATCCGGCAAGACGGCTTCCATGGCGTGGTGGACACCGGCGCGCAGATCATCAGCCACCTTGCGCGCTACCGCCAAGCGCGGCTCTTGCCTTGAGCGGCGCTCCGGGGCATTGAGCGCTGGCGGTGCGCTTGCTCGCGCCACCGCCGGTCGATCGGGTCCGCCAACGCGACAGGCGCGCGGAAGGCGCGTTCGGGACGTGAGTTGTGCATTTTCCAATCGCCGCTGATGCATGCATAGCTCACTGACTCTTCGCAGCGGCGCTTGGGCGGCATAGACTCCGCGTGTATCGTGCGGTCCAACGCAATCGCCGGAGCCCAAGCATCATGTTCATAGTAACCAATCGCAACATCAGGAACGAGACAGGCACCGATTTCGGCGTGGTGGGTGAAACCTTCAACGAGAAAGGGCCGGCCGAATTGCGCCTGCTGGAGGCGAAGCGCCGTGGGCGCAAGTGGAATGTGCGGGTACTGCCCGATGAAGTCAGTGATGAAATGCTGGCCGAGGTGGGGATCGAAAGACCACCTCCGACCCTGTCGGAAGATGGCAGAACGAAAAAGAAAACGCCGGTGTATGCCAGCCAGTACGCGTTCAAAAAGATCGTCGCCCAGGCACTGGCCGATCGCGACAATCCCAGGCACATCGTGTTTTTCGTGCACGGATTCAACAACGCACTGCAAGATGTGGTCGAGCGCTGCGACTTGCTGTCCAAGACCTACGGTGTCCTGGTGGTGGCCTTCTCGTGGCCGTCGAACGGGGGCGGCATTCGCGGCGTGGCCAGTTACCTCGATGACAAGCGTGACGCGCAGGCTTCGGTGGTGGCCTTCGACCGCGCCATGGACAAGGCGCGCCAGTTGCTGCTGGCCCTGCGCGCCGCCGCCCTCGATGCCATCATCGCAGCGGCGACAAACGCGAGAGGCGTGCGCGTCAACAGCGAGCGTTTCCGCGAACGGGTGAGCATCCAAGCCGAGGCGGATTGCCCGGTGCGTACCACCCTCATGCTGCACAGCATGGGCAACTACCTGCTTGAGCGCACGCTCAAATCGAGCGCCTTGCGTGGCAGCCTGCCCTTGTTCGACAACATCGCGATGTGCGCGGCGGATGTCAACAACGCCACGCATGCCGAATGGGTCGATCGCTTGCAGCCGCGCAGCCGGCTTTACGTGACCATCAACGAGGATGATGGCGCGCTGCGCGCGTCGCGGTTGAAAGGCGGCGATGAGCAGTTGGCCAGGCTGGGCCATTGGACCAA
>JAYVWK010000481.1:0-13030 GCA_043786185.1 Burkholderiales bacterium | reverse complement strand
TGGACGTGTCTCCGGCATAGGCTTTTTCCCCGCGACGCGGGGTGATACCGGGCCAGGCACGCCGCGCCGCCTGGTCTTTCTCCCGCCGCATGCAAGGTTCCCGAAACGCGCATCACGCCAGACGCATGCGAATCAGTCGCGAGCATCCGCAGCAGTTGGAAGTCATTTACTTGGTCGAGCAGCTCGACGCCTACCAAAAACCGCTGTATCCGCCGGAAAGCCATCACGGTATCGACTTTGATGCATTGGCCGCGCCAAACGTGATCTTCGCGGTTGCGCGCAACCAGGAAGGTCGGGCTGTGGCTTGTGGTGCCATCGTCCTGGGCCCGCAGTACGGCGAACTCAAGCGCATGTTTGTGCTGCCAGATTCGCGCGGTCAGGGGATCGGCCGTGCGATTCTGGCCTTTCTCGAGGCAGAAGCCGCGGCGCAGGGCTGCCGGCTCTACGTGCTCGAAACCGGAGTCAGTCAACCCGCAGCCCTTGCCCTGTATGCGCGGGCCGGCTACGTCCCGGGCGGGCCGTTCGGCGACTACGCACCTGATCCGTTGAGCGTGTTCATGACGAAGCGGAGCACGGGCCAGGACTGCCGGAATCGGCCTGTGTGCTTGCGTGATCGCGCGCCCCCCGGGCCCTGACGTGGCATCCTGTCTTTAACTGTGAGGCGTGCATGGAACACGGCAACGCATTTTTGATCCAGGCCAGCATCTACTTTGCGGCCGCCGTGCTCGCGGTAATGACCGCGCATCGCCTGGGCCTGGGCACGGTGGCAGGCTACCTGATCGCCGGCATCGTGATCGGCCCCTGGGGTTTCAAGCTGATCGCCAATGTCGACGATGTGCGGCGCTTCGCCGAGATTGGCGTGGTGTTCCTGCTGTTCGTCATCGGCCTGGAACTGGAGCCCAAGCGCCTGTGGGGCATGCGCGGGCGCCTGGTGAGTCTGGGGCTGTCGCAGGTAACCGGGTCGATTGTTCTGATCGGCTTGGTGGCCTGGGCTTTGGGTGTCGACCCGCGCGTGGGTCTGGTGGCCGGCATGGCGCTGGCGCTTTCGTCCACGGCGCTGGCGCTGCAGCCGCTCAAGGAGCGTGGCGGGCTCGGTACGACGGGTGGCCAGGCAAGCTTCGCGATATTGCTGTTTCAGGATTTGGCGGTGATTCCGATGCTGGCGCTTCTGCCCCTCTTGGGCAATGCGGGCGGTGCCGCGGGTTTTTCCTGGAGTGGTTTGGGCTTCGCTCTGATGGTGATCGCCGTCACGCTCATCGGCGGGCATTTCCTGGCGCGCCCGGTGTTTCGCTACATCGCGCGCACGCGCCAGCGCGAGGTGTTCACCGCCTTCGCCCTGCTTTTGGTGCTGGGTATCGCGCTCGGCTTCGAGGCTGCCGGCCTGTCGATGGCCCTGGGGGCTTTTCTGGCCGGCGTGCTGCTGGCCGAATCGGAGTACCGCCACGAGATCGAGGCTGCGGTCGAGCCCTTCAAGGGGTTGTTGCTGGGCCTGTTTTTCATCTCGGTGGGCATGAGCGTGGATTTCGGTGTGCTGCTGGCACGTCCGCTGCTGATCGTCGGTTTGATCGTCGGCCTGTTCGCCATCAAGGGTGGCGTGTTGTGGGTGCTTGCGCGCGCGGCGCGCCTGCCGGTCGGCGAACGGCCGCTGTTCATCCTGTTGCTTGCCCAAGGCGGCGAATTCGCCTTCGTGTTGCTGGGCCTGGGCCAGGGCTACGGTGCGATTCCGGGCGAAACCGCGCGCGCCATCACGTTGGCAGTTGCCCTGTCAATGCTGGCGACGCCGTTTTTGCTGGTCTTGCATGACCGCTTTCTGGTACCGCGCCTGGCGGTTGGTGCCGGCAAGCGCGAGGAAGACGTGCCGGAAGCCGGCGTGGTGATCATCGCCGGTCTCGGTCGCGTGGGCCAGGTGGTAGCGCGGCTACTGCATGCAAGCGGGGTGCAGCCGGTGGTGCTCGACGACGATCCCGATCATGTCGAAGAGTGTCGCAAGTTCGGCTTTCGCGCCTTCTACGGCGATGCCACCCGTGTCGACCTGCTGCACGCCGCCGGCGCCGACAGCGCCGCGTTTCTCATCTCGGCGCTCAATGATCCAGAGGCCACCTCACAATTGGCCCGTACCTGCAAAAAGCATTTCCCGGGCTTGCGCATCATCGCACGCGCGCACGACATGCGCCATCTGTTCGATCTGCGCGATATCGGGGTCGAGGCGATCGAGCGCGATACCTTCCAATCCTCGCTCAAGCTGGGCGAGATCGCGCTTACCTTGATTGGCGGCGACGCGGCACGCGCGCAGCGCATCGTGCAGACATTCGCCGAACACGATCACGATGTGCTGGCCAAGCTCTACGCGGTGCACTGCGGCGCGCCTGATCATCACATCACGGTGTCCAATGAGCTGCGCGACCAGCTGGCGATGACGCTCAATGAAGACCGGGTGAACCCGCTGCGTTGAGCGATCGTTTGAAAGGCATGCCGCAGGCAATGATTGCCGCGGCGGGCCGATTCGTATCAGAAAAATTCATCGACTTCCGAGCCGTCACCTGACGCTCGCCGCACCGCCATTTCCACCCAGCGGGCCAGCGCCGGCTTCTGCCCAGTCGCACCGCAGGTCCCCCCATCAACCCACGGCAGATTGAGGGCCTCGAACACCGGGCGCCAGCCCGCGCCGTCGGCGTCGCTCGGGATGCGCAAGTGCATCAGCGGGTTGGGCAGATAGTGGCCATTGGTGGTGCGCACCCACAGGGCGCGTGCCGGTTGATAGGCGCTATGCACCTCGGCGCGCGCCAGCACCTGGTTCAAGTAGGTTCGCTTGCGCCGTTGTGCGCTCCACAGATGATCCGGTAGCTGTGAGAGCGTGGCGTGCAGCGGGTCGGCGAAGAAGCCGCGACGGTATTTGTACCATTCATGCGCGCGACCCGCGCAGCGGGTGTTCTGGGTCTTGAAGCCGGCCAGCATCAGGCTCAGCACCCAATACTCGCCTTGATGGCGCTCCAGCCGTACCAGGCGGCCGCCGGTCTGCACATCGAGCACCACCGGCGCGATGCGTGCGTGGAGGGGCGCGATCGACTGGCTGGCGAACACCGGGTCTTCCATCGCGCGATTCAGGGCGCACATCCATGCCGTATGGCCGAACTCGTCGGTAGTTTGCGGATCGGCACCGCGCTCAAGCAGCGCATCGACCAAGGCCAGGTTGCCGGCGCGCGCCGCCAGCATCAACGGCGTGGCGCCGGTGGGGCTATGGTGATCGATGCCGAATTGCTCGCACTGGCGCAGTAGATCCTTGAAATTATGCGCGGTATAGGGCAGCAGATGGCGGTTGCGCAATGCGGCCACGGCGCGCATGGAAAATGCAAACTGCTTCTCGTGATCGACGTAAAATTCTTCCCGCTTTGGTGCGCCGAACAAACCGTCCGGTGCGAGCGCGCGCGCCGGCGCGAACAGTGGCTGGGTGGCCAACTGTTCGATCCAGCTATGCTGGCCATGCCATAGCGCGTAGTCCAGCAGCGCCTGGCGCGGCTTGGCCGAGGGTTGCGTGGGGTCAAGCGCGCGCGGCAACAGCTCGCGCATCGCCGCGTCGGACCATGGCGCCCACGGCACCGCTTTGGTTTGCAGGAACGCATCGCGGATCGCGCGCGCCTGTTCCTCCTTGCCTTGCAGTTCGAGCTTGCGTGCCTCCTGTGCCCATTCGTCGCGTGACGAGGCTACTACCGGCGCTGCCGTGGTTGCCTGCGCCGCATCCCTCACCTCAAGCCCGAGCAGGCGCAGCAGAGGGTGCGCCGTGTCCGACTCCACCAGCACCAGGGTTTCGACCGCGCGGGTCATCGCCACATACAGCGCATTGACATAGAACTTGTAGAGCTCGAGCGATTTGTCGTTCTTGTCACGTGCCCGCCGGTATTCGAGCGTGTCTGCTTGCAGTTCATCGCGGGTGACGCCCTCGCACAGCTCGGAATAGGCGGCGCGCTGGCCCGACACCAGCGTGTACAGAATCACGTGCGGATACTCCAGGCCCTTGGCTTCGTAAACTGAGAACACCAGTGGCGTGCGGAAATGCGCGCGCGCCGCCGGCTTGTCTTCGTCACGCAGCACCACCACCGCGTGCCGTACCGACGCACGAGTGCGCAGGTCGAGTTCGCGCAACGCCCCGTCGCGCGCCGGCAACAGCTGTACCTCGCCTTCGATCGGTGAGGCGCTTTGCACCAGGAAATTGCTTTCACGGTCGATCGAGCCGAAGCGCGCCTGCTTGATTTTCAGGAGCGTATTGGCCAGCCGCGTCACGCCGCGGGTATTGCGGAAGTTGGCCTGCAGCACCGACAGCGCCTGGCGCTCGGCCGCCGCGCCGGCCAGGCCATGCCAGAACATCGTGCGCACCGCGGCCCAGGAAAAGAAATTCGGGTGCACGATCTGGTTCGAATCGCCGCACAGCAGAAACTGGCCGGGCTTCTTAAGGCATGCCAATACCAGCGCGAGTTGCACGTTGGTCAGGTCCTGCACCTCGTCGATCACCACGAAGTCGTAGACCGGCTGGGCCAGGGCGCGCCATTCGTGGGCCACCAGATTGAGATCATAGAGGCCGGCTTCCGCCAGCCATTGCCGATAGCGCTCGAATAGCAGATGCGCCGCTTCGCGCGCCGGCGCCTCCAGCAACGACTGCCGCGGTCCGAGCGCAAGGTAGGCCGGAAGATCAAGCGGGCCGGACGCATCCGCGCCAAGCACGCCGCGAAATTCCTCGAACAAGGCGTGTGCGTCGAGATCGCCAAGGGTCGCCCGCGCGGCCTGGCGATGGCGCTCGAACCAGCCGCGGAATGCCGGAAAGGTGACTTCGCGCCCGCCCGGCACCCGCAGGGTCTCGACCAGTTCACGATAACTCAGGAACTCCGCTTCCTGCGCCGGATTCTCAAAGCCATGCGCGTCGTAGAGCGCGCGCGCCGACTGCGCGAGGTAGGCCGATTGCGTCACGTACAGCACCCGGCCTTCGGCCTCGCGCAGCTTGGCAAGGGTGACCGCGGTCTTGCCGGAACCGGCCGAGCCGACCACCACCACCGGCGCCGGCAGGCGGCGCACTGCCTCCTGTGCGTCATCGAAGACGATCGGCCGGTCGAGCATTTCGAATTCGGCTCGCGATGGGTGCAGCCAGCGCAACGGAACGCTTTCGGCAACGCTGCTCCCCGCAGCGGCATCTGCCAACACCGGTTCACGTTCGATCTTGTCTTCATCGATCACCGCGCCGCGCAGGAAGCGTGATTTTTCGTAGGCGTGGTTTTCGATCACTTCGAGCGCTAAGCACACCGTTTCGTCGCCGAAGCGCGCGAACTGCAGCAACAGCCGGTTGCTGTAGTCGAGCTTGGCACGCCAGTAAGCGCTGGGCGCGAGTTTCTTGATGTCCGCGCTGCGGAAATCACCGGCCTCGATGGCGGTTCGGATCTTCGCGAATGCCGGCTTGACGCGCCGCAGGTCCAAATCTTTGTAGGTTAGAAGTCGCATCTTTGAGATGGTAGCAGCCGTCAGTCCATGCATCGAATGCGCGCCGGTAGCAAACGCATTGGCCACGCCAACTTGTAAGAGGGTAAAGGGCCAAAGCCCGAAACTGCAAATCGTCAGCGAGATGAGCCGTGCGGCGCTGGAAGCGCAGCCGCTGTTGACGGCCAATCGGCAATCCGCACTGCCATTGCTGGGATAGAAAAAGGGGACGGGATCGAATTGATTTATACCTGTGCGGGGCACGAAAATGTGCCTCTACAAAGAGTTGCAGCCGACCACAAGGTGCCGCTTCGTTTCGGTGACAGATCGCGGTGGCGACGCTCATTGCTGGACGCCCCTGCACAGATCCGGTGAGTTGGTTCAAGTTGGTCGACATCGAGCAATTGACGCCGCTTGAAATCATCGAAGTCAAGCGGCGGACCTGTGAGCACCGGAAGCGACTGCTACAATTTCGCCGTCAACCTGTAAGCGGGTGAAACCATGAGCACATTCGATATCTACGCAGAGCCCAAAGGCCCGCGTGCCAAAGGTGCACGCAAGCCCGCCGCGAAGAAATCCGCCGCCAAAAAACCTGTTGCCCGCAAGGCGATATCCGCTTATGACCGCGGCATCAAAAACGGCTGGGGATTCCTCATCGAGACGATGTCGCCCGAGACCGTCAGAAAGCTTAAGGGCATGTAAGGCGATTTATGCTCGATACCTCGGTCTTAATCGAGATCGAGCATGAAAACCCGCACATCCTGGATCGCCTCTACCGTTTCAGTCCACGCGATGTGGCCATGTCGGTCATCGCCCTGACCGAGCTGCAAGTCGGTGTGGAACGCGGTACCTTGAAGGCGAAGAACAAGGCCAGGCTGGCCATCCTGGTCAAGAAATTCCAGCCGCTGGCCTTCGACCAGCGCGCAGCGCTCGCCGCGGCCAAGCTTCTGGCGACCCATGAAATCAAGGGCAATCCGTCGGCCACATTTGACCTGCTCATCGCCGCTCATGCCAACACGCTGGGCGTGCCAGTTGCCTACCGCGACGGCGACTTCAACCGCTTCGCCATTAAGAAACAGCTCTGGTCCGACAAGTTGGGTGTGCTCACGTAGGGCATGCCGATACGGGTCGCAATCCCTTCTTTCATCAGGGCGGTGATGCAGGCGCGCGCCGCGCGCCTGTGCATACTGAGGCAAGCCATACTTGATACGGACACTGTTGCCGATGAAGGCTTGAAGGGAGCGGCCGGATCACGATGTCTGGGCAGCTGACCTCAGTGGCGCGGGCGCTGTCCAATACCATCGACGCCATGATCGCGCCGTGCTCGGTGAACGCGAAGGGCGCGAACTCCTCCGCATTCAACTGGAACATGAAGTCCTCGGGGAAGCGCTCGCGGTTGCGATTGACCTGCTGGTTAAGCCGCTTGGTGGTCTCACCATAGAACGCCGCCCGTCCGCATCGAGCAACACGCGGCGGCCGCGCACGATCAGGATGCGCTGGGCGATCTCCTCGATCGACAGCGGTGCCGTCGCCGGTGTGGTGCTCATTGGCGCACGTCCTCAGCACCCCGCTTGCGCGAGCACGGTATCGAGCATTTCCATGACGAAGCGCCGCTTCGGTTTCGGCAACTGGCTGATGCGCTCCAGGTGCTGCGACAGCTTGGGCGGTGGCCCACGCTTGCCGGCCTTGGCTTCGGCCTGCCCCATCAAGGTCACCAGATCGATTCCGAGGGTCATGGCGAGCGGCGGCAAGGCCGACAGCGGCACCCGGCGCTGCGCTAGCTCGTAAGCGTTCACGGTCGGCAGGCCCTGCTTCGGCTGCGGCACCCACCACTCGGACTCGCAAATCCACGACGTTTCCGACGGTCAGCATGCTGGCACTGTCGGTGAAAGGCAAGAGTTCCGACAATCTGCCCACAGTGGCCGCTTTGGAAACAAGCCAATGCGCGAGCCAGTTGACTTGCTTTATCAAATGAGCAATAATTATCGACCATATGAGTTTTTCTTTGGACTTTTGACATGTTCCGTTCCGCAGCGATTGCACGTTCCGTACCTCGCAAAGCACGTGCGCAGGCTGTTGCAATTGCGATGTCCCATAGTGGCGGCGGCGTCAAGGTTGGCGCCAAGCGCGGCAATCCTGCCGCCCTGGCGAGAAAATTCGTACGCCCAAGTTTCGAACGGATGATTCATTTGGAGCCACTGGAACGCGTCGCGATGGCCAAGGCGGGCCTGTCTGCCGCGGCCTTACCTGCATTCGCCGAGCGCATGGGCGTTTCCAATGAATGGCTATTCTCCAGGCTCGGCTTGGCCTCGGCGACCATCGGTCGCAAACTGCGCGCCGACAGTCCGCTGTCGACTGAAGAGGGGGCGCGTACGCTCGGACTGGCACGCCTGATCGGCCTGGCGCAAAGCATCGTGGAAGAATCCGGCGATCCCGAAGGCTTCAATCCTGCGGCCTGGGTAGCCCGCTGGCTGGAGCAGCCGTTGCCGGCGCTCGGCGGTGCGGCACCGGCGCACCTTATGGACACCAGCGAAGGCCAGGCGATCGTGGCCGAACTGCTTGAACAGATCCGCCACGGCACCTACGCGTGAGCGTTGCGATTTGGCGCATTGCAACTGCGCGGCCAGGACTGCCGGCCACCGACCTTGGTGGGAATGGCGCGGCAATCGCTGGCGGGCGCTGGAATAGCCCTGGCAGGCGGGCCGTCTACGCTTCAACTAGCATCGCACTGGCGTGCCTTGAAACTCTGGCGCATTTGAACAGTTCTTCACTACCGTTGAAACGATTCCTTGTACGGGTCGATGTCCCTGATGATGTGTGGGCCGGGCGTACGGTCCGAACGCCTGCCAATCTGCCTGCTGGCTGGGACTCACTTCCTGCCGGCAAGGCATCAAGGAAAATTGGCGACCAGTGGCTGGACCAAGGGTTGACGGCGCTGTTCCAGGTACCGTCTGTGATCATTCCAGAGGAATTCAACCTCGTTCTGAATCCGCGGCACACCGATTCGCCGCGCGTAAGGGCCGAGTTGACCCGCGAGTGGGCCTACGACGCGAGGTTGTAGAGCAACGCGGACCAATCCGGCGATATCCGCCTATGACCGCGGCATCAAAAACGGCTGGGGATTCCTCATCGAGACGATGTCGCCCGAGACCGTCAGAAAGCTTAAGGCCATGTAGTGCGATTCATGCTCGACACCTCGGTCTTGATCGAGATCGAGCATGAAAACCCGTACATCCTGAATCGCCTCTACCGTTTCAGTCCACGCGATGTGGCCATGTCGGCCATCGCCCTGACCGAGCTGCAAGTCGGTGTGGAACGCGGTACCTTGAAGGCGAAGAACAAGGCCAGGCTGGCCGTCCAGGTCAAGAAATTCCAGCCGCCGGCCTTCGACCAGCGCGCAGCGCTCGCCGCGGCCAGACTCCTGGCGATCCATGAAATCAAGGGCTATCCGTCGGCCACCTTTGACCTGCTCATCGCCGCTCATGCCAACGCGCTGGGTGTGCCAGTTGCCTGCCGCGACGGCGACTTCAACCGCTTCGCCATTAAGAAACAGCTCTTGTTCGACAAGTTGAGTGCGCTCACGTAGGGCATGCCGATACGGGTCGCAATCCCTTTTCGTCAGGGCGGTGATGCAGGCGCGCGCCGCGCGCCAGTGCATTCTGAGACAAGCCGTACTTTGCCCCTCGTCCACTGTTTCTGTTCGCCTCACCGCTGTCAAACCGCTTGCGCGCCTCGAGAAGGTTTTTCGTGAATGAAAAGGGGCTGTCGTCGAAATTTGCGAGTCGGCGAACAGGTAGGGCTGAAGGGTTTTCTTTTGGTATTGCCATCTTCCCGGGCGGCGCGGAGCGGTGTCCGCGTCGCTATTGCCGTGAACGCCAATACTGCGCTTTCGCATCGGAGGGCAGGTCATCATTGACCCACGCCGCAACCAGAATATCGACCGCGTTCCAGGCCACGAGTGCGTGCAACCTTCGCTAGACTAGCCGCTGCGCGGTTTCGTTTGCCGGGAGATTGAAAATGGCCATTGACTACCATTCCTACATTGTTCGCGATCCCGCCATTTGCGGTGGGGAGGCTGTGTTGGCAGGTACTCGGGTTTCGCTGCGAACAGTGCTCGCATCGCTGGCAGAGGGCTTGGACACGCAACAGATTATCGAGCACTTCCCGACACTCTCGCCGGCTGCGGTGCGGGCCGTGATCGCGTTCGCGGCCGTGTCGACCGAGGAGGACCTGCCTTTGCCTTCGGCGCCCGCGCTGCCATGAAAGTAAAGCTCGACGAGAACATTTCCGCCCAGCTTCTGGAAGTTCTACGTCACGCTGGTCACGATACGGACACTGTTGCGGATGAAGGCTTGACGGGGCGGCCGGATCACGATGTATGGGCGGCGGCGCAAGCCGCGGACCGTTTTTTGGTGACTCAGAATCTCGATTTTTCCGACTCACGTCGATTCGGGCCGGGGACTCATGCCGGCGTATTGCTGGTGCGTTTGCGCGAACCGGGGGCGGGTGCTTTGGTGCAGGCTGTGTCGGCGGTCGCAGATTAATTCGACACCTGGCATGGCTGCTTTGTGGTGCTTAGCGAACGCACATTGAAGATCAGGCGCCCGTAGTCGAAAAGCAGGTTGGCGGAAACACGGCGATTTTCCGCCGGGCCGCCACCGCGTAACGCGCGGCGCAGGCCGTTGGCGCATGGAATCGATTGGTCGGCGGTGGTCGCGTCGCCGGGCGCCGCGCTTGCCGCATAATCCGCAGGTCGCGCAACTCCCGAACAGGCAAACACGATGGCTACCCGACGCACCACAGCAAGGAAGCCTGCCGCACCCGCGAAATCGCCGCGCAAGCGGGCCGGCCGCGCCTCCACCGGCCCGGTCGATACCCTGATGGGGAAATTCGTGCCCGACTTGCCGCTTCTGGGCATGGTGCGAGACCTCGGCCGCTGGGCCGACGGCATGCTGACCAGCGCTGGCGCCGGCGCGCGCATGGCAAGCATGGTCGCCCCGGTGATGGCGAGCCCGGCCGCCGCGGCGTCGCTCAAGCGGGCCGGCGCCCTGTTGCACGATGTGCGCGAGACCGCCGGCCTGTCGGTGAATGACCTCGGTGCGGCGATCGATCTCAAGGATGCGAGCCTGCTTGAGCATTTCGAGGCCGGCAAGGTGGCGCTGCCGTTTGATGTGATCCTGCGCATAGCCGGCGTGCTCGGGCGCAACGATCCGGTGCCTTTCGTGATGCGCTTGCTGCGCGAGTCGAACCCGCGGCTGGCCAAGACCCTGGAAGACATGGGTATCGGCAAACTGGTCGCCCATGTCGGGCGCGAGCGCGAGTTCGTCAACCTGTATCGCGGTCGCGACGAACTGCGTGCACTTACGGACGAAGAGTTCGCGGCCATGCTGGAGATCGTCGATGGTGCGCTCAAGCTGGTGCTGGCAGCGCGGCGTAGTGCCGGCGCGGCGGGGCGCGCGAAGCGAGCGGCTGCGTCTGGTTAGCGTGAGACAAAGCCTGTGTCGCTCGCATCCAGACGGGAGCCCGGAAACGCAACCTGCCGGATTCCCGCATCTGCGGGCGCGACAGGTTTCAGGGTTCGGGGTGGCGCCGATACCGTGGCCGCTAGAATGTTAGAGGCGGCTTTGAGTGCGCCTCCATCTACAGCACGGTGATCGGCATCCAGACCGGCATCCAGACCGGCATCAAGACCGGCATCAAGACCGGCAAACGCGGCGCTGCACCCAACTGACGGAAAACCCCCGAATGCGCCAACTCAGTGGCAATGACACCCGGTTCCTCTACACCGACACGTCGCAGGCCAACGCCAACATCAGCAAGATCCAGATCTACGACCAGTCGACCGCACCGGGCGGCAAGGTGCGCTTCAAGAGCATCCTTGCGCATATCGCCGGGCGGCTGGACCGCTCGCCGATCTTTCGCCAGAAGCTGCAACGGGTGCCGCTCGAACTCGATTATCCGTACTGGATCGAGGACGAGAATTTCGATCTCGAATATCACGTGCGCCACATCGCGCTGCCCAAGCCCGGCGACTGGCGCCAGTTCTGCATCCAGGCATCACGCATCCACGCCCGCGCGCTGGACCTGAACCGGCCGCTGTGGGAAATCTACGTCATCGAAGGCCTTGACGGCTTCCTCGATCTGCCCGCCGGCAGTTTCGCGCTGCTCACCAAGGTGCATCATGCGGCGATCGACATCGAAGGCGGTGGCATCACCACCTTGCTGCACGACACCACGCCCGACCCGGTGGCGCCATCGCCGCCCGAACCGTGGTTTCCGGACCCGCCGCCCGGGCGGATGGCGATGTTCATGCGTGCGATCGGCAACAACCTGAGCTCACCGTTCCGGTTGGCGCGCTCGCTGGCGCGCATGGCCCCCGGGGCATTCACCCTGGCCGGCGATATCCTGCTGCGCCCGGAACGTATCGCCCCCACCCGTTTCAATTCCGTCGTCTCGGCCCATCGAGTGTTCGAGACGCGGCGTTTCCTGCTTGACGAATTCAAGCTGATCCGCACCCTCGCGGCCGGCGCCACGGTGAACGATGTGGTGCTCGCGGTGTGCGGCGGCGCATTGCGGCGCTACCTCGAAGCCGAGCATGAGTTGCCGTCGATGAGCCTGACGGCGATCGCGCCGTTCTTCATTCGCGGCGGTGACGGCGAAGGCGATGCGGCGGCCAGGCCGGTCATGTCATGGGTGCGGGTTCAACTCGGGACCGATGTTGCCGATCCGGCGCTACGGCTGGCCCATGTGCACGCGCAAACCGCCGCATCTGACACCGTGAACCAGGCGATCGGCGCGCGCGAGCTCACCGATGTGCGGCGGCACACGTCGGCGGCGACCCTGGCGCTGGCCAGCAAGATGCTCGGCCGCGCCGCCGCCGGTATCGGGCGCCGCGCGCCGCTGGCCCACTGCACCATCAGCAATGTTCCGGGCCCCTCGCAGCCGCTCTACCTGTGCGGCGCACGCATGACCTATTTCTCGGCGATCATGCCGATCGCCGACGGCATGGGTCTGGTGTTCGCGGTCACCAGTTACGATGGTCGCATCATCATCTCGCCGACCTCGTGCCGCGAGCTGATTCCAAATCCGGCGCATTTCGCGCAATGCATCCGCGACAGCTTCCAGGAGTATCTGGCGCTGGCGCAAACGCAGTCGAAGCAACGGACCAAAGCGGCAGTCAGGAATTCCGCCAAGCTCTTGCCCAAAGGCAAGGGAAAATTCGCGCGGCCGCCAAGTGCGGGTTCGAAAGCGCCAGTCAGGCGGTCGCCGGCGCGGGCGTCAGCATCCGATACAGCGCGCCGGAAACGCCCGCTGGCCGGTACGGCCGCCACTGCCCGTCTGCCTGCGCGAGCCGGTCGGCCACGATACAAAGCACGATCGCATTGACGCCCAGCCCGGTGTGGCTGCCGGGCACCCGGATGTTTTCATGCATTGCCGGGTCGCCATCGATGGTGGCTTCCTGCGGCGGCACCACACCATCGGTAAGCGAATAGAGGCAGCTCATCGGCACCGGCGGGACTTTTTTCTCGCGCAGTTTGCGTACTCGCGGCTGCATCGAATGCGCCGCAGG
>JAYVWK010000480.1:0-5264 GCA_043786185.1 Burkholderiales bacterium | reverse complement strand
GGGCATGCGCACCGGCTTGCGCCCTGGGTACATGCGCTCAGCAAGCGCGGCGCCCGTGCGGTGTGCGCCCTGCGCGATGTAGTTGCACCCGCCGCGGGGCTCCTGGGCGCCGACACACGCCTGCTACAGGCGCCGATCCTGCTGCGGGCGCCGCTCGACAAGCGCGTGGCGCCCGGATCGTATGCCGAGATCCTGCTTGCGGCCGCCGGTTATGGCAATCCGCAGACGCTGGCGCGACTGGTGCAAGCATGGCTCGACCTGATGGATTTGTGCGGGACGCAAATCCTGATAGCGGATTTCGCGCCCACGGCGATGCTGGCGGCACGCATCCGCGGGATTGCCTGTGTTCAGTTAGGCGACGGCTACACCATTGCGCCACAGGGCGCCGCGTTTGACGTGGTCACTGCGCGCGACGTCCAGCGTATCCAGGCTACGGACAGCCAGGTCGTGGCGACAGTCAATACGGTTCTGGCCGCGCATGGCCGCGGCGCGATCACGCAGGTGGGTGAATTGCACGCAGCCGACATCACGATTCTGGCGACCTACCCCGAGCTTGATCACCATCAGGGCGCGCCACGTGCATCAGGGTATGCCGGTCATTTCAGTCTGGATGACTGGCGCGGCTTTGCGTGGCACGGTGTGCCCGGACCGCGGGTGGCCGCGTACCTGAAGCCGGGGGTGGCGAATTTCCAGGCGATCGTGACAGGTTTGGCCAAAATGCCCGGCCAGGTGCGGCTCTATGCCGGTGGGCTGGTGCGCGATCCCAGCGCAGTGGCCGGCTACGGATTGGCCTGGCAGGACACGCCCCTGCCGGTTCCGGCGGCGCTCGCCGATTGTGATCTGGTGATCAGTCACGGTGGGCACGGGCTGGTATGCGAGGCGCTGCTGGCGGCCAAGCCGCTGCTGATCTTTCCGTCCAATCACGAACAAACCTTGACGGCACTGAATGTCGAACGTCTGGGCGCCGGGCTGTGGCTGCATCCGCAGGCGGACCAGCGCAGAATCGTGCGTGCGCTCGAGCGCGGCTGGAAGGATGCGAACCTGCGCCGGCAGGCCGCGGCGTTTGCGGCACTGCACGGCCCTTCTCGTCTCTCGGCGACCGCTCGGCTGGTCGATCACGCCGATCGGATCATCCAGCTTGCCAATCCATTGGAATGACGTTAGCGTCTCGGTACTTGTTTAATTCGTCACAGGAGAAGCCATGCTTACCCGGACCAACACTCGCCAAGCGGGTTGCCATTTAAAACTCGCCGCTTCGATTGCCGCGCTGGCGCATGCGGGACTGATGTCCGCGGCAATGGCCATGCCCGCGCCGAGCATCGCGGGAATTGCCGCATCGAGCGGCGGCGTTGCAGCGGGCGTTGCGCAGCCGTTACTCTACCTGGCACAGAATTCCAATGATGGCTATGCGAGCGTTCCGCACCTGCGGCCACGACCTGAAGGGGCTGCCAACAGCGGGACCTCTGCGGGCGGCACCACAACCGGCTCCGGGGCTGGCGCGATCCCGCCTCGGGTGGTGCGACCGGCGACACCTGCCGCGCCGCGCGATAGCCGCGACTCGGACCGCAAGTAGGGCCGAGGCGCGCGCCGCGCACCGGCCCGCAGCCGCAAGACGGCGACCTTTCGCGTTGCGCGAGGCTCCGCGGGCCGCGCGGATGTGCTGCAAACCGGGTTCGACCCCATCCCGTCCTGTGGTAACGCTGTCTGCAGACGAGCGTTGAGATTGCTGCTCGGTCCAGCCAAGCCGACCTGGAAAGCGCGGTATTGCAAGTAGAATCGCAAGCCTTGCAGGTTGCGACAGACTTGTTTCTGCCAAACGCCAGATCGCCCCGATGTCCAAAAACACGATCAACGAAACCCATGACGCCCGGCTGAAAAGCTGGGTGGATGCCGCCAACGACGGCAACACCGATTTTCCCTTGCAGAACCTGCCCATGGGTGTGTTTCGCCGCGCCGGCAAGAATGAGGAATTCCGCGGCGCGGTGGCCATTGGCGACCAGATTCTCGATTTGTCGGCGGCCGCCCGCGCAGGACTGTTTTCGGGCGATGCCGCCGAGGCTGCAACGCTGGCCTCGGGGCCGACTCTCAACGCTTTGATGGCTGCGCAGCCGGCGCTGACTTCGGCCTTGCGTCTCGCGCTTTCGCGGGTGTTGCGCGACGGCAGCCCGCTTGAAGGTCGCGCGCGGGCCTGCCTGATGCCGATGAAAGATGCGGAGATGGGGCTGCCGGCGTCGATCGGCGATTTCACCGATTTCTTTTCATCGGTGTTCCACGCCACCAATACCGGCAGCATGTTTCGCCCCGACAACCCACTCTTGCCCAACTACAAGCATGTGCCGATCGCGTACCACGGGCGTGCCTCCAGCGTGCGCGTTGGCAGCATGGCTGCGCCGCAGGCTTTTCCGCGGCCTTTGGGCCAAACCAAGCCGGCCGATGCGCCCGGGCCCGTGTTCGGGCCCAGCAGACGCCTCGACTACGAGCTTGAAGTCGGCATGTGGATCGGTCGCGGCAATGCCATTGGCACCCGCATCGCCATCGGGGACGCCGAGGCGCACATCTTTGGTGTCAACCTGCTCAACGATTGGTCGGCACGGGATATCCAGGGCTGGGAATACCAGCCGCTGGGACCGTTTCTGGGCAAGAACTTTGCGACCACGATTTCCCCCTGGATCGTGACCATCGATGCGCTGGCGCCATATCGCGCACCAGTGTTCGCGCGGGCCTCGGGCGACCCGCAGCCGATGGCCTATCTCGATGGCGAACAGAACCGCTCCGCTGGTGGCCTCGACATGCAGCTTGAGGCGCTGCTCCTGACCGCGCAAATGCGCGCCGCCGGTGAGCCGCCGGTGCGACTGTCGGCATCGAACTTCAAGGATTCCTACTGGACCATGGCGCAGTTCGTCGCCCACCATACCGCCGGCGGCTGCAATCTGCAGCCCGGCGACCTGTTTGGCAGCGGTACCCAGTCCGGCCCGACCCGCGAGCAGTTTGGTTCGATGCTGGAACTGTCGTGGGGCGGCAAGAACCCGATCGAGTTGGCCAACGGCGAGAAGCGCAGCTTTTTGGAAGACGGCGATACGCTCATTCTCAAGGGAGCCTGCGTGCGTGAAGGTTTCGCGCGTATCGGCTTCGGCGAAGCGGCGGGAACCGTGCTCCCGGCACTTGCCTGATCAATCGCGGAATTCCGCGATGTCGGGTTTCGATCCCCACATGCAGAACGAGCTTGGCTTGAACGGGAACTGTCGCGGCGCTTCATTCTCGTCGGTGACCAAGCGTACGCCGCAGGAATACTCGTAGATCATTCCGTCCGGCCCTTCGAAGTAGACGAAGCGGGCGCCTGAGGTTGGGTGGCGCCCCGGGCCGAAGACGATGCGGATGCCGTGCTCCTTGAGGAAGTAGGTCGAGCGCATGATGTCGTCGACCTCCGCGACCTGGTGATTGATGTGCTGCACACCGGCAAAGCTTGAGGGAAACAGTGCGATCTTGTGATGCACATAGTCGATGCGCAAGAGCGCGGCCGCGCCGATGCGGTCCGAAACGCGCGCCGACAGCACCTGGGTCCAGA
The DNA here is from genome assembly GCA_043786185.1 of Burkholderiales bacterium. Classification (GTDB taxonomy): domain Bacteria; phylum Pseudomonadota; class Gammaproteobacteria; order Burkholderiales; family JAEUOS01; genus JAEUOS01. Next base: position 1,699 of record JAYVWK010000480.1, on the reverse strand, counting down.
AGGCTTCGTCGCGCACCGCGTCGGTGGTGCGCAGACCGATGTGTGAAAAGCCGGTGATGCCGGCGTCGCGCGAGGGAAAGTAGCGCTTGCCACTGAAATGCGGGCGCAACGCCAGGTCGATCGAATTGCCGCTGGGATCACGGAAGTTGATGAAGGCGGCAACCCCACGCGCTTGCGCTTCGGCTTGCGTGCCGCGCCGCACCGGGTGCCCCTGCTGTTCGAGTGCGCCGGCGGCTGCATCCAGATCGGCGCTGTGTGCGACTTCAAAGCCGGTTGTGTGGTCGCCCGAGTCGCCATCGAAATACGCCAGGGTATGCTCACGTGCGTCGCTGCGGAAATAGCGGGTTTGCCCGTTCTTTGGGTTGCCCTCCGTACCTGCCTCTTCAAGGCCGAGGATGTCTGTGGCATAGCGGCGCGCTCCCTCGAGATCGCGTGTCCCCAGGCGCACGTAGATGATGTCTTTGAGCTCGATCATGTCAGGTGGCTCCGCTGCGTTTGAGTTGAGGAACTTGAGCGCGAGTTTAACGCCGCGTCGCGCCAGTGGGTTCGCGCGCGTCGGAGAGCGCGGTAAGATTTGGGGTCTGCCAACGGTCGTGGCGTCTGTGCATCGGAGCGTTGTCGTAGTTGGGTCCGACAGTAAAAAGGCCGGCGGGAACAAGAGCAACTCTTGCATGGGATTGATTTGATTCGAAACTGCCGCTCGATAACTCGCGATACTGGGAATCGTGCAGTGTTTTCCTGACCCCGACAGTCAGGACAGCCGCGCGCGGCCGGCTTGGCTTTGGCCGCCAATGCGGGAGTAAACTTTCAATGATCTGGAATGCCGGGAGAAAAGCATGGAAATGAAAAGCGCGGAATTGGTTCGCAACGCGGAGGAACGCAAGGCGTTTTACGCCAGGATCGATAGCGACCATCTGGCCCCTTTGTGGGAGGTGCTCAAGGGTCTGGTTCCGGCCGAGCCCAAACCCGCAGCCGCCCCGCACCTGTGGGACTATGACGCGATTCGCCCGCGCATTCTCGAGTCCGGCGCATTGCTGACCGCGCGCGAGGCGGAGCGCCGCGTGCTGGTGCTGGAGAATCCGGCCCTGCGCGGCCAGTCGCTGATCACCGATGTGCTCTACGGCGGGCTGCAGCTGATCTTGCCTGGCGAGGTGGCGGTAGCGCATCGGCATACGCAATCGGCCTTGCGCTTCATCGTCGATGGCAAGGGGGCCTATACCGCGGTCGATGGCGAAAAAACCCTGATGAACGAGGGCGATTTCGTGATCACGCCTTCCTGGACCTGGCACGATCACGGCAATGACTCGCCCGACCCGATGGTTTGGCTCGACGTGCTCGATTTGTCGACGGTTGCGCATTTTCACGGCCAGTTCCGCGAGGAATGGGAGGACGAACGTTTTCCGCTGAACCGGCCTGAGGGCGATGCCCTGGCGCGCTATGGCGCCGGCCTGCTGCCGATCGACTACAAGGCCAGCAGCGGCACCTCGCCGATTTTCAACTACCCCTATTCACGCACCCGCGATTCGCTCGACCGGATGAGCCGCGCCGGTGAGCCCGATGCGCATTTCGGCTACAAGCTCAAGTACATCAATCCGGTCAATGGCGATTGGGCAATGCCGACCATTGCCACCACCATGCAGTGGCTGCCCAAGGGCTTCGCCTCGCTCGCCTACCAGGCCACCGACGGCCTGGGGTTTGT
>JAYVWK010000479.1:0-7498 GCA_043786185.1 Burkholderiales bacterium | reverse complement strand
TTGATTTCTTGATTTCTTGATTTCTTGCGCCATGTCTTCTTCTGAGTCCGACCTCGAACTGGCCGACTGGCTGCGCCTGACGCGCACGCCAGGATTGGGTGCGACCGCGCTGCGCCAACTGCTGACAGCCATCGGGCTACCCGGGCAAATCTTTGCCGCCGAGCGCAGCGCGCTGGTTGCCGTGGTGGGCGAGTCGCGCGCCTCGGCGATCGCGCAGGCGCGTAGCGACACTCAACTGGCAGTCGCGATCGACCAGGCGCTTGCCTGGCGTGCCGCACCCGGCAACGCCATTCTCTCTCTGGCTGATGCCGCTTATCCGCCGGCCCTGTTGGCAGTCGACGATCCGCCGCCGCTGCTGTTCCTCAAAGGGCGCCTTGAACTGCTCGGTCGGCCGGCGCTGGCAATCGTCGGCAGTCGCAACGCGACCGCGCAAGGCATGGCCAATGCCGAGAATTTCGCGCGTACGCTGAGCGCGGCGGGTTACACCATAGTCAGTGGCCAGGCGCTCGGCATTGATACCGCGGCTCACCGCGGCGCGCTCGGCAATGCCGGCTCGACCATTGCAGTGATCGGCACCGGGGCGGACATCGTTTACCCGGCGCGCAATCGCGACCTGGCGCATGCGATTGCCGCCGACGGGTTGATACTGAGCGAGTTTCCGCTTGGGACCCCGGCGCTGGCGGCCAATTTTCCGCGCCGCAACCGCATCATCAGCGGTCTTGCGCGTGGCGTACTTGTGGTCGAAGCGGCGCTGCGCAGTGGTTCACTGATCACCGCGCGCTTAGCCGGCGATCAGGGGCGCGATGTGTTCGCCATTCCCGGTTCGATCCATTCACCCTTGTCCAAGGGCTGCCATGTGCTGATCAAGCAAGGGGCGAAGCTGGTCGATTCGGCCCAGGATATTCTTGAGGAGTTCGGGGCCTCAGGCGCGCCGCCGCCCGCAGTCGGCTCCCCGCCGGGGGCAATCGACGTTGCCGACCCCAAGCAAAGCCTGTTGGCCGCCATCGGCTACGATGCTGTCGGGTTGGATGCCCTGCAAGCGCGCTCGGGCCTGGGCGTCGATGCCTTGTCCGCATTGCTTCTGGAACTGGAGCTTGAAGGCCGCGCGACGCTTTTGCCCGGCGGCCGAGTACAACGACTGGAGTCTTAGAATTGTTCGATGTCCTGGTGTATCTGGTTGAGAACTACTTCGATGAAGAGGACTGTCCTGATCCGGAAACCCTTGAACTCAAGCTCAAGGTCGCCGGTTTCGATGGCGACGACATCGGCGCGGCCCTGCACTGGCTTTCCGGATTGGCGGTGAGCGGTGCGACCGAATTGCCGGCCGCTTTTGCCGCGCGTCACTCGTTTCGCAGCTTCGTGCCCTCCGAGGAAAAACAGCTCTCGCGCGAATGCCGCGGCCTGCTCGCGTTTCTGGAGTCGGCCGGCGCGATTGATCCCTTGCGCCGTGAATTGATCATCGAACGCTCGCTGGCGCTGCCGCATGGTCGGGTTGACGTGGAGCAACTCAAGATCGTCTGCCTGGTGGTGCTATGGAGTACCGGGGTCGAGCCCGATGCCCTCATCCTGGACGAACTGTTGCCTGACGGCGAACCTCGTGAACTTCATTAAGTTTGCATGGTTGCATCGGGAAAGTCTTTTTTAATCAGGCCATTGCGGCTGATGCAGGTGCCATGCGTGGCGTCTTGGCTGGTAATAATGCCTTGCGCTAATCGAATTCCCGGGCTTAGACTTCGGCCCCTTGCGAGAACCCGCCCGGGTTCCGATGGGGTCACGTTCAAAGAAGAAGCATGTCCAAAGTCCTGATCATTGCTGAAAAACCGTCGGTTGCCCTGGATATCTCCAAGGCCATCGGCGGGTTCACCAAGACGGCCGACTACTACGAGTCGGACCAGTATGTGCTGTCGTCGGCGGTTGGTCATTTGCTCGAAATCGCCTGCCCCGAGGATTACGAGGTCAAGCGCGGCAAATGGAGTTTCGCTCATCTGCCGGTGGTGCCGCCGCATTTCGACCTGCGGCCGATCGCCAGAAGCGAAGACCGCTTGAAGACCCTGGTGCGTCTGCTCAAGCGCAAGGATGTGACGGCGCTTATCAATGCCTGTGACGCCGGACGCGAGGGCGAACTGATCTTCCGATTGGTGGTGCAGCATGCCAAGGCGAAGCAACCGGTGCGGCGCCTGTGGCTGCAGTCGATGACGCCGGCGGCGATTCGCGACGGCTTCGCGCATTTGCGCGAGGACCGCGAAATGCTGCCTCTGGCGGACGCCGCGCGCAGTCGCAGTGAAGCGGATTGGTTGATCGGCATCAACGGCACGCGTGCCATGACCGCCTTCAATTCCAAGGAGGGAGGCTTTTACCTGACCACCGTCGGGCGGGTTCAGACGCCAACCCTGGCGGTGTTGGTCGAGCGCGAGGAAAAAATCCGCGCTTTCAAGCCGCGCGACTATTGGGAGGTGCATGCCAGCTTCGGTGCCCGCGCCGGTCAGTACAACGGCCGCTGGTTCGAGCCGAGGTTCAAGCGCCCGGACGGCGACGAGCATGCGCGCGCCGAGCGCATCTGGACCCAAGCCACAGCTGACGCCATCGTTGCAGCCTGCGCCGGCAAGACTGGAACGGTATCCGAGGAATCGAAGCCGACCACCCAGTCGGCGCCGCTGCTGTTCGATCTCACCAGCCTGCAACGCGAGGTCAACGGCCGCTTCGGGCTGTCAGCCAAAAACGCCTTGGCGGTGGCGCAATCGCTGTATGAGCGGCACAAGGTGTTGACCTATCCGCGTACCGATTCGCGCGCGCTGCCCGAGGACTATATCGACACGGTCAAGAAGACCATGGAGATGCTCAAGGAGTCCAACGCCTACGTGGGGCCCGCGAAAAACGTTCTCAAGAATGGCTGGGTCAAGCCGAACAAACGGATTTTCGACAACACCAAGATTTCCGACCACTTTGCGATCATCCCGACCCTGCTGGCGCCCAAGGCCTTGAGCGAGATCGAGCAGAAGGTCTATGACATGGTGGTCAAACGCTTTCTGGCGGTGTTTCACCCGGCCGCGGAATTCATGCAGACCACGCGCTTGACCGAAGTCGAAGGGCATCAGTTCAAGACCGAAGGCAAGGTGCTGGTCAATCCCGGATGGCTGGCGGTTTATGGCCGCGAAATCGCTGGCGAGGACGAGAATCTGGTGGCGCTGGCCGCAGGCGAAAAGGTGGCGACCGAATCGATCGAGGCGCGCGGGACCCAGACCAAGCCGCCGCCACGCTATTCCGAGGCGACACTGCTGTCGGCCATGGAAGGCGCGGGCAAGCTGATCGAGGACGAGGAATTGCGCGCTGCCATGGACCAGAAGGGACTGGGCACACCGGCGACGCGTGCGGCGATCATCGAGGGCTTGATCAAGGAAGAATACGTGCACCGCAATGGCCGCGAACTGCAGCCCACCCCCAAGGCTTTTTCACTGATGTTCGCGCTGCGGCATTTCGGCGTGACCGAATTGGCATCTCCCGAGCTCACCGGCGAATGGGAGTTCAAGTTGAAGGAGATGGAAAAAGGGCGACTGTCGCGCGATGCGTTCATGGCGCACATCACCGAAGCCACCACCGACTTAGTCAATCGCATTCGTGACGGCAATATTCCCGACACCGCTTTTGCCACCGTCGATGTGCCCTGTCCGAAGTGTGGCGGCTTAGTGCAGGAAAACTACCGCAAGTTCCAGTGTCTTTCCTGCGACTTCAACATGTGGAAGGTGATTTCGAGTCGTGAGTGGGCGCCTGAGGAAATTGCCGAACTGATCAGCAAGAAGCAGATCGGCCCCTTGACCGGATTTCGCAGCAAGATGGGGCGTCCTTTCGCCGCGTCGCTTAAGTTAAACGCCGAGTTTCGCGCCGAGTTCGATTTCGGCCAGGATCTCGAGGGCGATACAGAGGCACCGGATTTCTCGGCCCAGGAAGCGGTGGGCGCCTGCCCCAAATGCAGTTCCAGGGTCTACGAGCACGGGTCGGGTTATGTATGCGAAAAGGCCACCGGGCCGGCCAAAACCTGCGACTTTCGTTCCGGACGCATCATCTTGCAGCAGGAGGTGTCGCGCGAGCAGATGGTCAAGCTCTTGTCTGAAGGCAAGACTGATCTCCTCAGCGGATTTATTTCCAATCGTACGCGGCGCGCGTTCAAGGCTTTTCTGGTCAAGCAACCCGACGGCAAGGTTGGTTTCGAGTTCATGCAACGTGCTGCCAAGGCGCCGGCCAAAGCACCTGCCAAGGCTGCCGCAAAAGCCAAAACCGCGGTGGCCGAAGATAGTGCCAAGCCGGCCAGGGCTTACAAGGCGGCGGTCAATGCGGCCAATGATCCCCGCCCGCCCGCCAAGCGTGCAGCGGCGAAAAAGGCCGTGAAACCCGTCGCCAGAAGGGTGCCCGCCAAGAAACCAGCCGCCAGGAAGGCAAGCAAGAAAGCGGCTTGAGGGTTTGTCGATGTGCGCCCAGGAACTATTCCAATGTTATTTTCTCTAAGATGACGTTGGCATAAATTTCCTTGGAGTGTGTATGCAAATCAAGAACTTGACTGTGGTTGTGCTTGCGTCAGTCGTTGCCTTAGCCGGATGCAGTCACGCACCTAGCAAGCAGCAGATTGGCACCGCTACCGGTGCGGTGGTCGGCGGGGCGGCCGGTGCGGTATTGACTGGCACCACCACCGGTACAGTCGTCGGCGCCGGTGCCGGCGCGGTCATCGGCAGCGAGATCGGTAAATCGATGGACAGGAAACGCTGATCCTGGCCGGCCTTGCGCCAAGGCGGGCCAGCCGGTACGGGTTACACCTGAGCGTTTTTCGCGCTGCTTCACGTTAAACTGCGGCCCGCCGCGCGTGGCTGCACGCGTGCCCGCCGTACCGGCCAAGCAGAGGAGTCACCAATGTTGAATCGCAGGAACCTTGTTGTCCTAGCCCTTGCGGGCGCCTTGCCAATGGGTGTATTGGCCCAGGCCTACCCGACCAAGCCGGTGCGCTTGATCGTACCGTTCGCGCCGGGGGGCACGACCGATATCGTCGCACGTGCCGTGGGTGACCGCCTTGGCCGCGAACTCGGACAACCGGTGCTCATCGAAAATCGCGCCGGTGGCGGCGGCACGATTGGCGCCGACGTAGTGGCCAAGGCCGCAGCCGATGGCTACACGCTGGGCATGGCAACGGTTTCGACCATGGCGACCAATCCGGCTACCAACCCGAAAATGCCCTACGACTCGGTCAAGGACTTGACGCCGATCCTGAACCTGGTCAACGTACCAAATGTGATGACGGTCAACCCGACCAAGATACCGGTCAAGAACATGAAAGAAGCGATCGATCTGTTCAAGAAAAATCCCGGCAAGTTTTCCTATGCGTCTTCGGGCTCGGGCGGCATCTCGCACCTGGACGGCGAGGCTTTCAAGGTGATGACCGGTACTTTCATTGTGCACATACCCTACCGCGGGTCGGGACCGGCACTCAATGACACCATCGCCGGTCAGGTCGACGCCCAGTTCGACAATCTGCCATCGTCGCTGCCGCACATCAGGTCGGGCAAATTGCGCGCCCTGGCCGTGATGGCCGACAAGCGCGTCGAATCACTGCCTGAGGTTCCCACCTTCGCCGAGATCGGCTTGAAGGACGTCAACAACATGGCCTGGTATGGGCTGGTCGGGCCGGCGAATCTGCCGCGCGACGTGGTGCAAAAAGTGCAGGCCGCGGCCGTCAAGACCTTGGCCGATCCGGAAGTCCGCAAGCGCCTGGCGGACGGCGGCTCGTTTGTCGATGGCGGCACGCCCGAGCAGTTCGCACAATTGATCCAGCGTGAGCTTGCCCTGCGGCGCGACATCGTCAAGAAGCAGAATATCAAGCTCGACTGAGGATCATTTATAGATCGCATGAACGCCCGGTACGCGCCGGGCATTTCACTTTCCAGCACAGTGCGCGGCGATCAGCTGCGCCAGATTCGGTACCAGCGGAATCGGCATGTCGTGGCCCATGCCTTCGATCAGTTCCAGACGGGCTGCCGGAATCTTGGCCGCGAGATCAACGCCACACGCTGCCGGAACCAAAGGGTCGCCGCGCCCATGAATCACCAGCGTCGGCTGCGTGATGCGCGCGACCAGCGCCGAGCGGTCGCCCGATGCGCTCACTGCCACCAACTGGCGCGCCACGCCTTGTGGGTGCCAGGCGCGCCGTATCGAGCGTTCTACGCGGGCCCGCAAGGATTCGTCACTTGCCGGGTAGCGCGGGCTGCCGATGGTGCGCCATACGCGCACGCCGTGATCGACGAGCGCATCAATGTCGCTACCCGCCGGGCGTGACAACAAGGCGCGCCGCGCCGCCATGGTGGGGCCGGGTAGCTTGCGTGAGCCGGTGGTGGTCATGATCAGCGTCAGTGCGCCGATGCGCGTCGGCGCCAACCCTGCGAGCAGTTGCGCGATCATGCCGCCCATTGACACGCCGACCACATGCGCGCACTCGATGCCCAGCGCATCGAGCACGCCAAGCGCGTCGCGCGCCATGTCGGAGAGCAGGTAGGGCGCACGAATCGGCAGGCGCAGCGCGTGCTGCAGTGAAACCTTGACTAGATTTGGGCGGCCCCACGCATCGAACTTGGTGGCCAGGCCGACGTCGCGATTGTCGAAAACGATCGGCCGCAAGCCATTGGCCGCCAGCGCCTCGATCAGTTCCGGCGGCCAGGAGATCAATTGCATGCCCAGGCCCATGATCATGAGGACCGGCATGGCGTCGGGCGCGCCATGGACTTCCGCTTCAAGGTGGATGCCGTTGGAACGGATTTTCATGATGGCAGTTTCTTTTCAAGGGTGCCGACTAGGGGCACATCAGGCCGCGAGCTGCTTCGCGGCGCGGCGTGTTCGTGTCGGCGCCGCCTTGCGGCGTCGTGGCGTAGCTGCGGCAGCCTCTTTGGCAGCGGGTTTGCGCTTGCCGGAGAGGGCGGGCGGCACTGATTTTTTCGTTGCGCGCGGCTTCCTGGCCAGGGGCGACGTCGCTGCCGCCAGCCGCGAGCGGTCCATCAGGGACGAGTGCAGCCTGCCGACATAGGTTTCCAACTGCGCCATGCTGCCGGGCTTGGGCAGGATGATACGGCGCACGTGATAATCGAGGTCGATGGCGTCGTCCTCGATCCATACCGGGCTTGCCAGCTCGAAGGGCATCAGTGCCAGTTTGCGCGTGAACACCGGCGCCAAGTGCATGCGCGACGCAACGTGCGCCTTCACGTCCTCGTAGAAATCGCCGGTGTGGCCCGCAGGCATTTCGAACAGGTTGAGGCCACCCACATGCATCGGGGTTTCCGGTGTTTCGAGATAGAGAAAGGTCGAATCCAGGCCACTCAAGTGTTTCATCATCGCCTCTTCTGCTGTTGTTAGACGTCCGCGCCGCCCGTTCCCGCATAATCCGGACAATGCGACCCGGGCGTCAACTGTTTTCGCTTCTGGCATGGCTGTTTCTCACCGCCTGCACTCCCGCACTGGACTGGCGCGA
>JAYVWK010000478.1:0-3110 GCA_043786185.1 Burkholderiales bacterium | reverse complement strand
GCCAGGCGGATCGCTTCTGCCAGCACCGCAAGATTGCTGCCGACGATCACCTGGTTGCACAATTTGGTCACCTGGCCGGCGCCCGAGGGCCCCATCAAGTTGATGTTGGCGGCGTAATGGGCCATCACCGGCCGCGCCCGCGCGAAGGCGTCCGCATCCCCGCCACACATGATCGCCAGCGTGCCGTCAGCCGCTCCCTTGACGCCACCGGACACCGGGGCATCAATCCATTCCATGCCGTTGGCCTGCTTCAAGCGGGCGGCGAATTCACGCGTCTTGTCGGGGCGGATGCTTGCATGATCGACCAGCACCTTGCCCGCACCCGGTGCGGCGGCGATGCCGTCGGGGCCGAACACCACCGCCTCGACCGCCTTGGCGTCGAACAGGCACATCAGCACGATGTCGGCGTCTGTGGCTGCCTGGCGTGGTGTTGCTGCCGCTGCCGCGCCGGCTGCTATCGCAGGCTTGAGCTTTTCCACGGAACGATTCCAGACACGCACAGTCCTGCCGGCTGCCAGCAGGCGCAGAGTCATTGGCAGTCCCATCAGGCCTAAGCCGATATAGGCCAAGTTTGGTTCAGTCACATTCAACTTTCGTCAGAATTTTTTGGGCATCCCTGCTTGTTTCAAGACGGCATTGGCGGTGTGCCGCGACTTGATTTTTGTCCACCGGAAAACGAATGCCGGTGATCGGGCTGAACCAGATCTCATGATCACCCTTGCCGGGGCGCTCGAACCGGCACCCGGAGGACTGCAGCAGGCGCTTGAGTTCGGGCGAAAAGTCGGCCATCAGGCGAACGCCGGGGCAACCTCGAAGCGGCGTGTGAGCAATTCGAAAGGAACGTCTTCCCCGGAGTCAAGTCCATTGGCCGCCAGCAGGTCGGGGATCATGCATTTGAGCTTCACTATCAAAAGTTCAAGCGTGTCGGCCTCGGTGGCCAGTCCAGGTACGTCGTCACTGGTGGCGACCCAGACCAATGCTTCGTCGTCCCATTCCGCCCGAACAAACAAGGGTTTCATATTTGATCCCGATCGCAAGCAATCAATGATTGTATCCGCGGGTTGGTCAAACTCCGGCAGGCCATTCGACCGCGCCTGAATGCGTCACCGCGCCCAGATTGGCCGGCCCCACCAGCCGCGCATATTTCTCGAGGGCTCCCGCCAGGCGCTCGCCGCGCTGCGGCTTCCACGCCGCCCGCCGTGCGGCGATCTCCGCATCGCTTACCTGCCAGTCGATGCTGCGCGCTTCACAATCGATGCGGATCGGATCGCCGTCGCGCACCAGGGCCAATGGCCCGCCCTCGGCCGCTTCAGGTGCCGCGTAGCCGATGCACATGCCACGTGTCGCGCCGGAAAAACGGCCATCGGTCAGCAACGCCACTTTTTCGCCCATGCCCTGGCCGTAAATCAGCGCCGTGGTGCCCAGCATCTCGCGCATGCCGGGGCCGCCCTTCGGGCCTTCGTTGCGGATGATCAACACATCGCCTTCCTTGTAGCTGCGATTTTTCACCACTTCGACACAGGCTTCCTCGCCGTCGAACACCCGGGCCCGGCCCTCGAACACCAGCGATCTGAGACCGGCGATCTTGATCAGCGCACCGTCCGGGCACAGGCTGCCCTTGAGCACCACAACGCCACCAGTCGGATGGATCGGCGTGCAGGTTGGCAGCACGATTTCGCCGTCGGCGCCGGGGCTGTCCGCCAGTTCCTGCGCCAGGCTGCGACCTGAGAGCGCCAGAGCATCACCGTGCAGGAAGCCGCCGTCGAGCAGGGCTTTAAGCACCAGCGCAACGCCGCCGGCGTGGTGCAGGTCGCGCGCCAGGTACTTGCCACCTGGTTGCAGGCTGGCGATCAGGGGTGTGCGCTGGAACACTTCCGCCACATCGTCCATGCTGAAGCGAATTCCGGCTTCATGGGCGATGGCCGGCAGGTGCAGGCCGGCATTGGTCGAGCCGCCGGTGGCGGCCACCGCGGCGCAGGCGTTCTCGATGCTTTTGCGGGTGACCAGGTCACGCGGCAAGGGTCCGCCATCTTTCAGGATGCGCATCACGATCTGCCCGGCGCGGCGTGCCAGCGCCAGGCGTTGCGAATACACCGCCGGCATCATGGCCGAGCCGGGAATCGCCAGACCCAAAGTCTCCGACACCATGGCCATGGTGTTGGCGGTGAATTGGCCGGGGCAGGATCCCACGGTTGGGGCGCAGTGCAGTTCCAGTTCGGCCAGATCGGCTTCAGTAAAGGTGCCGGCGAGCACACCGCCGACCGCTTCGTAGGCGGTCAACACGGTGGCCGGCTTGCCCTTCCATTCGCCCGGCAGCATCGCGCCGCCGTACATGAAGACGGATGGGCAGTTCAGGCGCACCATGCCCATCATCACTCCGGGCAGGGTCTTGTCGCAGCCGGCGAAACCGATGAAACCGTCGTAGGCGTGGCCACGCATCACAAGCTCGATGCTGTCGGCGATCAATTCGCGCGACAGCAGGCTCATGCGCATGCCTTTGTGATTCATTGAGGTGCCATCAGAAACCGAAATGGTGGTGAATTCGATCGGTGTGCCGCCGGCTGCAGCCACGCCCAGGCGCGCAGCGTCGGCTTGCGGCCGCAAGGACATCGAGCAAGGGGTGTTTTCACCGTGCGTGCTCATGACACCGATGAATGGCTTGGCGATGGCCTCGTCGTCCATGCCGGTGGCACGCATGAAGGCACGGTGGGCGACGCGATCCATGCCGGCGGTGGTGATGGCGGAACGATAGGGTTTGTCGTGGCTGTTGCTCATGTGGAACGGGCCTTGCTCGCAGAACGCCGGAGGTGGCCGGCAGTGCTCGGTTAAACTCGCAAAATCACCACTGACTAAGGCGTGTGATCGTTTTTCGTCGCACCAAACGTTAATTTTTCAAACCTGCACAACTCAAGCACAGTTTAGCCCATGACTTCTCCCTCACTTGCAGCACGTCTGGCCATCCGGCGCGGCGACCACACGGGGCCAACGCCCGGCCTCGCACCCGGCTACGTGCAGGGCAACCTGGCCATTCTTCCAGCCAGTCATGCCGCCGATTTCCTGCGCTTTTGTCACTTGAATCCGAAACCCTGCCCGGTGATCGGCATTGGCGA